>JANQPS010000208.1 GCA_028285365.1 Thermoanaerobaculia bacterium
CACCTCACTCTGGAGCACGACCAGGAACCTCCGCCGCCCCCCGAGACCGACCTGCTGCTAGCGCTTCCTCGCCACAAGTTCCTTGGCCGGATCCTTCAAACGGTCGCCTCTGTAGGAGTCAAACGAATTCTCCTGATCAATACGGCCAGGGTGCAGAAGAGCTACTGGGAAAGCTCGCTGCTTGCGCCCACGGCTCTGAACCGCCATCTGCGCCTGGGCCTGGAGCAGGCTCGCGACTCCATCCTGCCCGAGCTCGAGTTGGTCAGGAGCTTCGACGAGCTGGTCAAAGACATCCTTCCGCCGCTCGTCGACGACAGGCCACTCCTCGTGGCCCACGCGGAGTCGAACCAGCCGTTCCCCAGAGCTCCGATCGGACCCTGCGGACTCCTCATCGGGCCGGAAGGCGGGCTCCTCGACGACGAACTCGAGGCCCTGACTACCTACGGCGGGAAGCTGGTGACCTTGAGCCCTCGACCCCTCCGGGTCGAGACCGCCGTCAGCGTGGCTCTCTCCCGCCTCTTGCCCGACCACCACGAAGCGACCAGTGCCTGACGCGCACGCCTTTCAGCAGAGCTGCGCCGCCGGCACCGCTAGGAGGCGCCTGGCGTGTCGATCAGCAGTCGATTCGTCACCTGCCGCAGTGCGTGATCAGCAAGCACGATCGCCATCATCGCCTCACCCATCGGGGCAAATCGGGGGAGCAGACACGGGTCGTGACGTCCACGAGTCGAGATCGTGGTGGATCGTCCCGCACGGTCGACGGTCTCCTGGTCCCGCGCGATGCTGCTCGTCGGCTTGACGGCACACCTCATGACGATCGGCATTCCACTCGAGATTCCGCCGAGCATGCCGCCGTGGCGGTTTGTCCTGGATCGAACCTGGGTGCTCTCACCGTGCTCCTCGGCAACCAGCAGGTCGTTGTTCTCCGAACCCCGCATCGTGGCCACCTCGAACCCGTTGCCGTACTCGACCCCGACGACCGCCGGCAGCGAGAACAGCGCCTTGCCGAGATCAGCCTTGAGCTTGTCGAAGACCGGTTCACCCCAGCCCGCGGGCACGTCCATAGCCACGATCTCAGCCACACCACCGATCGAGTCGCGCTCGGAACGCACCCGCTCGATCAGCTCGATCATGCGCGTCGCCGCTGAAGGATCCGGACAGCGCACGGGCTGGCTCTCGATCGCCTCGCGAGTGACAGTCGTCGGATCGGTAACGCGGGCGACGACGTCTCCCACCTGCACGACGTAGCCCAGGATCTGCACGCCCCACCGCTCGGCGAGCAGTTTTCTCGCAATGGCGCCAGCAACGACTCGAGCCACCGTCTCGCGAGCGCTCGAGCGCCCACCCCCTCGGTAGTCCCTGAAGCCGTACTTCGCGTCGAAGGTGAAGTCGGCGTGACCCGGCCGATACGTGTCTTTGATCTTCGAGTAGTCGCGCGAGCGCGCATCGACACTCGGAACCACCACGGCGATGGGAGTGCCCGTCGTGCGCCCCTCGAACACCCCGGACATGATCTCGGGGTGATCCGGCTCCTTGCGTTGTGTGACGAGGGTCGACTGACCAGGCCGGCGACGCGCGAGATCGGGGAGGAGGTCGTCGACAGCCAGTGCCAGGCCCGGAGGCACACCATCGACGATGACTACGTTGCCAGGACCGTGACTCTCCCCCGCCGTGGTCACTCGAAACGCCGTGCCAGTGGTGCTGCCAGCCATGGCGCGGCAGCGTATCGCAGCCCGCCGAAGTCGGGCAGTTCGGCGATCTAGGACCCGCTACTCGTCCGAGACTGGTTGAGGTCGTACTTCATGATCGACCCGTGAGCTCCTGAACGGTCCCGCTCGAGCTCGTAGAGCTCGCCTGGAACTCGCCTCAGCGAGGCCAGAGCGCTCTCGATGTCCCCTCGATCGTCGTCGCTCAGATGCAGGCCCAGCAAGCGGTCTCCTTCCAGGTCGTGTCGCGGGCTGACCCCAATGATCACTGCCGCAACCGCCTCGCGCTCGAGCACCCAACGAGACGACAAGGTGGCGATGTCGACCTCGTGGCGGGACGCTACTGTCGCGAGGGTGGCGAGCAGACCTTGGAACGTCGTCCAGCCGCCGACCTCCT
The DNA here is from genome assembly GCA_028285365.1 of Thermoanaerobaculia bacterium. Taxonomy (GTDB): domain Bacteria; phylum Acidobacteriota; class Thermoanaerobaculia; order Multivoradales; family Multivoraceae; genus JANQPS01. The sequence goes on from JANQPS010000208.1 coordinate 2,104, forward strand.
CGACGATGAGCCGGTACTTGACCAGCGAGCGGTTGGCCAGAGTCTCCAGCTTCGGGTCTTCGCGCCCGAGCCAGGAGTCGCTGAGGAAACCGCCGGCCAAGCTGCCGTACGCCAACAGGCGAACGTCTCGCGTGCGCGCGAGGTCCACCAGCGACCGCTCCGGGCGTCGATCGAGCAGAGAGTACTGAACCTGGTTGCTGACGATCGGCACTCCTGCATCCAGGAGCTGCGCCAGCTCTCTGGTCCCGAAGTTGGTGACTCCGATCTCGCGGATCTTCCCCGCGTCGCGCTGCGCGACGAGCGCCTGCGCAGCCTCGACATAGCCGGGCACCTCGAAGTCCCACCAGTGAAACTGCACGAGATCGAGCCGGTCGACCCGTTGGCGCCGCAGACTCGAGTCGATCGCGGCCTGGACCTGGGACTCGCCGAAGTCGGCCAGCGAGGTCAGATCGGGTACCAGCTTCGTGTGCACTCGAATCTCGATACCTTCAGGCTCGAGACGTTGACGAACGCTGGCCAGCAGCTCCTCGACTCCCAGATAGATGTCGGCGCAGTCGAAAGTGCAGTAACCCGCTCGAGCCCGGTCCATCAGCAGATCCAGGACTGCGGCCTCGGACTGTCCATTACCCGAGTGTCCGCTCGAGAGCTGCCAACAGCCCTGGATGACCGGATCGACCACCCAGTCAGTCGTCGACAATCTGGTCGCTCCGAGACGGTTGGAGCTCCACCGCAGTCACTTCGGAGTGTCTGAACTCCCGACGACCCGTCCGAGTGATGCGAAAGAGCGCGCCACAGTGTGGATCCGGACACGCAATGTCGTGGTCGGTACTCATCCAGTCGGTCTTTGCCGTGGCGCGCTGTTTTGCCGGTAGCAGCGGCAGCAGCGCCGCCAACGCGTAGATCGAGAAGGACTGATTGGGCGGCAGCGAGAGCTCTTCGCCAGACACTTCGAAGAAGTCGCCGGCGCGGTGGCCGCAGACCATCGGCCGATCGGTCGCCACCACCTCGACACGCAGGTCGTAGAGCACAAATCGGTCGTCGACGGGCTCGGTCTGGGATGACTCGGGTAGTGCCCCTTTTTCGGGCTGGCTCGACATGAGTCGGCAGGCTAGCACCACCGTCCAGAACCAGACCGCGCGATCCAACACCCCCTGGATCTCGAGGTCGGCAAGGGTCTTGCTTAAACCTGGATCATGGGAGGCCCCATGCCCAACTCTGCGAGCTCTCCCGCTCTGGCTCCGCTGACCAGCTGGTTGGCGGAGCTAGGTCGAATACGCGATCTGGATCGCTTGGTCGACCATCTCTTGCCCAAGGTCCGTCACTATTTTGGCGCGACCTACAGTGGTCTTCTGCTGCGCTCGAAGCGACACTCCGCGGCACGAGTGGCCGCATATTGTCACCGCCGGGTCACTGACGGCAGTGGTCCGGAGCGCAGCGTCGTCCACGTTCCAGACGAGATTCCAGACTCGCGCTGGCAAAAGCTGGAGCCGCTGTTTGCTCTCTCGCGATCAGCGGCCCAGCGTCTCGTCATGCTGGAGGGCGGCCACGTCCTTCTCGCGTTCGAACTCCGCGACGCCTGGGGCGGTCTACTGCTCGGACCACGCGAAGACCGTCGAGGGCACTCGATCGCGACCCAGGAGCTCCTGGGTTTCCTGAGCCTGCACCTGTCGTCACTCGTCGAGCGCCATCTCCTCGAGGATCCGTTCGAAGCGCTCACGGGCCTGCTCCGTCGCAACGCGGTCTTCGAGCACCTGCACCGTGAGCTCGACAACGCCAGTCTCGACGGTGATCCCGTCACCATCGGCATCGTCCAGCTCGACCAACTCGACGCCGTTCACTCAGAGCTCGGATCACGAGCCGCTGAGCGCCTGTTCAACACGGTGTGTGCGGAGATGCGATCCGCCCTGCGGCCAACCGATCTCATCGGACGTTACGCAGGCCACGAGATGCTTCTCGTGCTACCGGCCACGTCTCTCGTGGAAGCTGGAGCGCTGATCTCGGGACTCCGGGAGCGAATTCGCGACCTGCAAGCCGACGTGGCGGCTGGCGTCTCGCGAACGACCACGTTGTCGATCGGTCTCCTGGCACTCGAATACGGTAGCCCTGCCGTCAGCAGTTCTCGCATCGAAGACCTCGTCGGAGTTGCGGATTTTGCCCTGCTCCGCGCCCGCGAGCAGGGCGGCGACCAGGTTCAGAAGTGGTCGTGGCGACAGATCGGGCGCCTGGGCCTCTAACAGCTGCCCTAGCCTGGAACCCGCGGAGAACTGCTGCCGGCTGAGGAGGCCGGTCGAGCGCGTGCAAGACCCGTCACCGCGATCGAGCGAACGCTGTTTTGCGAGCGAGCCGTGGGCCTGCAAGGTGGAAGTGTCGAAAAGGCGGTGCATCGTCCGGCTCGAGAACAGCCGTAGACTCGTCCGCCACGATGAGATCCTCGACACCTCCCCTTCGCCCCTGGCGTCCTGGCGACGTTTCACCCCAGCGCCTCGTCCTGGTAGGCGGCGGGCACTCTCACGTTCAAGTGCTCGCCAGCCTCGCCATGGAGCCCATCCCTGGCACCGACGTGACGCTCGTCCTGGATCGTCCCGTGGCCGTGTACTCCGGGATGGTGCCCGGGTTGATCGCAGGTCAGTACGAAACCCGAGAGCTCGAGATCGACGTGGTGCCTCTCGCTCGACGGGCCGGCGCACGCCTGGTGCTCTCGCCAGCCACGGGGCTCGACCCTGTCGCCCGTCGGCTCCAGCTCACCGACCGTCCGCCTCTGTCCTACGACTGGATTTCTTTCGATGTCGGCTCGACGGTGGCTCACCTGGATCTTCCCGGCGTGCAAGACCACGCCCTCGCGACGAGGCCCATCGGCAACCTCACCCGCCGTTTCGAGGAGGAGGTAGAGCGCTTCGCCGAACGGCAAGAACGGCACGTCGCCGTCGTGGGCGGCGGAGCCGGTGGAGTCGAGCTCGCCTTCACGTGTTCGGCCCGCCTGGAAAAGCGCCTCGGGAGGCGGGTCGACGTGACGCTGATCAGCGCGGGAGAGCGGCTCCTCGAGGGCTACCCGGAGCGACTGGCGGTAACCGTCGAGCGACACGCCCGAGAGCGTGGAATCGAGCTCAAGAGCAGCGCCCGCGTGACGGCACTCGAGGCGGGAAACGTCCACCTTCGAGACGGGAGCCAGGTGAGCGCGGGCCTGGTCTTGTGGGCTACCGGCGCAGCCCCACACGAGCTCAGCGCGCGCTGCCATCTGCCGCTCGACGATGCGGGCTTTCTGGCGATCTCCAGGACGCTTCAATCGACCGGTGACCCGCGGGTCTTCGGCGTTGGCGACTGCGCCACGCTCATAGCCGATCCGAGGCCGAAGGCCGGTGTCTACGCGGTCAGGCAGGGCCCCGTGCTCACCCACAACCTGCGCTCCGCGATCGCCGGGCGACCACTGGACGAGTGGTATCCGCAGACCGATTTTCTGACCCTGCTCAATCTCGGCGACGGCACGGCCATCGGCGCCAAGTGGGGCCAGGTGGTCAGCGGCAAGTGGGTCATGCGACTCAAGGACTCGATCGACCGCAAGTTCATGCGTCGTTTCCAGGTACTCGATGAACACGGTGCTCCCCTACCCGACTTTGCTGAGGTGATGGACCCTGAGATGGAGGAGCTCATGGCTTGTGGGGGCTGCGCAGCCAAGGTTGGCCAGGAGTCTCTCGACCGAGCCCTCGCCCGCCTCCCACCCGTACCCGAGTCGGGTTCGAGCAATGTCCTCCTCGGAGTCGACGGCGCCGACGACGTGGCCATTCGGCGAATCGGAAGCCAATCGATCGCGACTTCGGTGGACGCCTTCAGGGGATTTGCCGACGACCCCTATCTGCTCGGTGCCGTCGGCGCCAACAATGCGCTTTCGGACCTGCACGCAAAAGCCGCTCGGCCCAAGACCACTCTCGCGCTCGTCAACATTGCTCACGACCTCTCACCCGACGACGCCGAAGAACAGCTCTTTCAGGTGCTGGCTGGCGCCCGCTCGGTACTCGACGCGCACGACGTCGAACTGACCGGCGGGCACACGACCACCGGTCTGGAACTGTTCGTCGGGTTTGCGGTCGAGGGCGAGCTCGACGACCCACCGCTACTCCTCAACTCCGGAGTGCGTCCTGGAGACGGGATCATCCTGACCAAGCCCCTCGGCACCGGAGTGCTGCTCCACGCTGACATGTCCGGGCGCTGTCCGGGTCGGTGGCTGACAGCTACGTATCGCTCCATGCTGTCGAGCAACGCGCCGGCGGGGGTTCTGGCGCGAGATCACGGCGCCGGCTCAGCAACCGATGTCACGGGCTTTGGCCTCGCCGGCCATCTCGGCGAGCTTGCCCGGTCCTCGAACGTCAAGATCGAGGTGAGAGTGAGCGACTTGCCGGCGCTTCCAGGCGCGGTGGAACTGCTTCGACTCGGCGAACGCAGCACGGCTCACGCGCGCAATCGAGAGGCCGCCCGACGCTACGAGGTCGCGGGCGACGCAACCGGTCACGACCACTTCGAGTTGCTCTTCGATCCGCAAACCGTCGGAGGCCTGTTGATCGCCATCGATGCCGCGCGCACCGCGGCGCTCATCGCGGAGCTGGCGAGGCATGGAGTCGATGCTCGCATCATTGCCGAGGCCAGCGAAGGTCCAGCCGCTCTCGAGATCGCCAGGTAATCCACCGGCGCAAGGAGGGCCACTGAGACTCAGTCTGGAGTCGTCAACCGCTCTAACGAATCTCCGACGATCTCGAGATCGCGAGCACGCATGCCGCTCTCGACCCAGACCAGGCGCTGGCGGGCGAGCTGGCGCGACAGATCGCGGCCTGCCTTCCTCATGCGGCTGACCGAGGAGACCGAGACGATCTCGCCCCAGTCTTGCCCCCCGTCCGAACGGCCAGCCTCTTGTGCACTGCCGACGCTCCACACGAACAAGGGTGCGTTGATCGAGCGCAGATAGTGGCGAGCCTGGGCCGCATCGAGCTGTCCATCCTCGGAGTCCTGACCGCTGATGACCACGAGAACGGCTCGCCGACGGTTGTGACGCACGGCGTTCATTCCCGCGACTGCCACTGCGTCAGCGAGGCTCTGCAGCTGGCCGCCCTCATGCGACATCTGCGACAGCAGCCAGAGCAGGCCGCCGTCGACCTGGGTCAGCTCGTCGCTCGTGCCGAACAGCCGAAATGCGTCGCGCTCGTCCTCCAGCTCGTAGGGCCAGACGAATCTTGCGCGGACGCCATCGGCGAGCGGCACGAGCGTCTTGAGGCGACCTTCGGTCGACAAGTTGGAGAGTGACTTGTTGCTGGTCCGCATGGACCTGGCCTCACGCCCCAGGATCTCGCGCAGTCGGGGAACAGCCTCGCGCGAGCGCACGATCAGCAGATCTGCTGGCCCCTTCTCTACTGCCGCCACTCGGATGCTTCGAGAGTCGAGCCGAGCTTGAACGGAGACCTCGTTCGGGTCCGGCTCCGCGCGTCCACTCAGGAGGACCAGGTGGGCATTGAGCTCGGTCTGTACCGAGTCCATGAAAAACCCACCAAAAACCACCTCGGCCTGGGCCGTCGACTCGTCCGCGAACTCGAGCTCCGCGCGCAGGAGGTGGGCGCTGGCCGGATCGTAGGGTGGCAGGAGGACCTCTCGGGGATCGAGGACTTCCACGGGCTCGCCGTCGAGCGTGACGAGCGCTCGACGAGGGCTCGAGCTCGACAGGCTCTGCCATGACAGTCTCGCGACACTCTCTTGCGGACCACGCGACCGATCGATGACGAGACTGACCTCGGCTGGCGACCCGGGAACGTTGACCCAGCGCTCGACTCGGCCGAGCTCGCCTCCCGAATCGTCCAAGGCGCGGCCAACGAGATGCCGTGGCTCGGGCCACGATCCGAAGTCGCAGACCGCGATCCAAGGCGACTTGTCCGAAGGCTGACAGTCCTGGTCGTCGAGCGCGATGGCCACGCCGGCCACCTCGGGGCCGACGAGAACCTCGACCTCCTGTGGTCCCACGACCAGACCTAGAAACAGGGTGGCAAATGCGATGACCTGATCCACGACAGCTCACACAGAAGTCGACCGAGCGTCACTCGAGAGACACGAGCGAGAGTCCACCCTATACTCGCGCGGTCTTTCGAGAGCCACTGCGATGCCCCAGACCGAACGAGCGCCGGAGATTCCGGCAGAGATCCTACGTGCCTACGACCGCCACCACGCTCACTACGAGTGGATCCCTGCAGGTCACATCAACCTGACGTTCAAGGTCACTCAGGCAGGTCAGGCCCCCTACCTCGTCCAGCGCATCAATCATCACGTGTTCCTCCAGCCCACGGAGGTGATGGCAAACACGATCTCCGTCACTCGCCACATCCGTCGGCAGTTGGAGGACCAGAGCGCGATCGAGCCCGAACGGCACTGCCTCGATGTGGTGCGGACCCAAACCGACGAGGCATGGGTGAACGACTTGGACGGGTGGACCTGGCGGGCCTTTCGCTTCATCGAGAACACCGTGAC
>JANQPS010000210.1 GCA_028285365.1 Thermoanaerobaculia bacterium
CTCACGGTGGTGAGAGCGGCAGTCTCGACGGCCTGCTGGCGGGACGGCTCTATCTGTCCCAGACCGTCATACAGCTGTCTCAGGACCCCGAAGCCATCGCCCTGCGGGCGGAGCGTGACGACCTCAATCGCAAGCTCGACGACCTGCGACGGCAAAAGAACGCCATGAACGAAGAGCTGTACTTCGACGAGTTGCAGCGCCTTCTGCTGGAGGTGGCTCGTGTCGATGCTCGACTGCGGCAGATCGAGGAGCGCGAAAGCCCAGGGGAGAGCCCAGGGGAGAGTGGCGACGATACGGGGCGCGCGGACGATGACGGAGACAGCCAGGGCTCCGAGGAACTGACCGGCGGTGGAGGAGATTGACGTGAGACGTTCCTCACGACCTCGAGAGCAGCCGTCGAGGGACCGTGGCAACCTCTCGAGGGTGGCCTGCCTGTCGGCTATCTCCTTCTGGCTCGTTGCATCGCCCGCAACGCTCAGCGGGCAAGAGGTCGAGCTTCCGGAGGCCTTGAGCCGGGCGATCGAAGAGATGGGCGAAAGGCCTCCCGCCGGCCAGACCTATCAGCAGCGTGTGGAAGAGCTCCAGAAGCAAGGAGCAACTGACTTCGCAGAGCTCGCTCGTCTTCTGAGCCTGCTGGGCCGGTACGACGAACTGATCGAGCTCGAAGTGGCCGGTGCGCCCGCCGCTATCGCAGCAGAGGTGGCGTTGCGCCAGTCCCAGGCGTTGACCGCCACCGGGCGCCGTGCCGAGGCGCGCGAGATACTCCAAGAGCTCTCGACGGGAGGTAGTCAGTTTGCCCTGTCGGCTCGCGTCGAGCTTGCAGAGCTGGCCTTGCACGGCGGTCGGCGCGACGAGGCAGAAGGCATCTACTACAGCTTGATCGATGCCTACAACGCGCGCAGTTCGCTGACCTCTGTCGAGCTCGAAGCAGTTGGTGTTGCGTGTCAACAGCTCGGACGCAATGACCCCGAACTGTTCAAGGATGCGCTCAAGGCGTTCGACGAAGCGATTGCGGCGGATCGCAACAACCTGAGCGCCAAGGTGAGGGTAGGGGATCTGTTCGTCGAGAAGTACGACAGCTTTCAGGCCCGCGAATCAGTGACTGCCGTGCTCGGCGTCGAGGAGGACCATCCCCAGGCGCTACTAGCGATGGCCAGGATCCACCACTTCGACGGTTCGCCGGCCGCGCGAGAGCTCACAGAGCGCGCCCTCGAGGTCAATCCCAACTTTGTCGAGGCCAGGGTCTTTCTGACTCAGCTTCTGCTCCAACTCGAGCAGAAGGACGAAGCCAAGACCGAGGCCGAGAAGGCACTCGAGGTCGACTCCCAATCACTCGCCGCGATGGCTCTCCTGGCCGCTTCGCACTACCTCGCCGACGACCGTGAGCAATTCGAGACCGTGCGCGACGAAGCTCTGCAGATCAACTCTCAGTTTGCGGAGCTCTACAACGACCTCGCCGACTCGTGTGTTCAGAACCGGCTCTACCCGCAGGCTCGAGACTTCGCGAAACTGGCGGTCGAGGTCGATCCGAAGTCCTGGCGCGGACATTCGCTCCTGGGACTCAATCAACTACGTTTGGGTGAGATGGACGAGGGCCGAGCCAGTCTCGAGCGCTCTTTTGCGGGTGACCCCTACAACGTCTGGGTCAAGAACACTCTCGATCTGCTGGACAAGCTGGACGACTACGAGACGGCGACCACTGAACGGTTCGTCATCGTGGCGCATCGCGAGGAGGCCGATCTCCTGATTCCCTACGTCGGCGAGCTGTCCGAGCGCGCCTACGACGTGCTGTCGGAGCGCTACAGCTACTCACCGCCGACGCCGATTCGCATCGAGATCTACCGCGGTCACGAAGACTTCTCGGTGCGCACCGTCGGGCTTGCTGGCCTCGGAGCTCTCGGGGTCAGCTTTGGCCCGGTCGTGGCTCTCGACAGCCCTGCCGCACGGGGCATCGGTGAATTCAACTGGGGGACGACCCTCTGGCACGAGATCGCGCACACCTTCACTCTCGGAGTCACTGACAGCCGGATCCCTCGATGGTTGACTGAGGGCCTCTCGGTCTACGACGAACGCCTCGGCAGGCCAAGCTGGGAGGACGACGTCAGACCTGAATTCCTGCAGGCCTACCGGGACGGCATGCTCCTCGGACTCGAAGAGATCAACAAGGGTTTTGTCCGGCCATCGTTTCCCACGCAGATCCAGCTGTCGTACTTCCAGGCGTCATTGATCTGTGAACTCATCGAGAAGGAGCACGGGTGGGACACGATGCTCGCGATCCTGGCTGGCTACCGTGATCGCAAGCCTACCGACCAGATCTTTCGGGAGGTCCTGGGCGAAGAGCTTGCCGAGTTCGACAAGCGTTTCTTCGCGTTTCTCGACGAGCGTTTTGCGGCGAGCCTGCCGTCCTTCGGGCCGAGCGACGGGCGGGCCCTCGAGGAAGAGGAGCCGGATCTCGTGAGTGAGGCGCCGAGCGGGGAGGATGGGGAGGACAGCCTCAGCCGGACCGCGAAGGAGAAGCCCAACGACTTCCGGACACAGCTTCACTGGGGGCGTGAGCTCAAGAGTGATGAGAAGTACGAGCAGGCTCTCGATGTCCTGGAGCACGCCAAGCAGCTGTTTCCCGAGTATGTGGGAGCGGGCAGTCCCTATCACCTACGCGCCGAGATCTTCGAAGAGCGCGGTGACATTGCCAAAGCGGCTGTTGAGCTCCAACAGCTGATCGACTTCAACGAGTACGCTTTCGACGAGCACATCAAGCTGGCGAGTTTGTACAAGGAGCTGAACGAACCCGAGAGTGAGGCCGAGGTGCTCGATCGAGTGACCTACATCTATCCCTACGACGTCGATGTCCACCTTCGACTGGCGGAGTTGAGCGAGGGGCTGGGACGTCTCGATGAAGCCGTCCTCGAGAGGCGCGCCGTCGTGGCTCTTGGTCCTCCTAGCCGCGCTGATGCGCTCTACCGGCTGGCGCTGGCTCTCGATCGCGCGGGCCGCGGAGACGAAGCTCGTCGCGAGGTGCTCAAGGCGCTCGAGCTTGCTCCGGCGTTGCAGCCTGCCCAGGAACTCCTGGTGAAACTAGTCTCAGGAGCGTCCTCATGAGTGTCTTGTCCGGAATCACACGGACCACCATGACGCGCCTGCTCGCGCTGGTCGTGGTGGGACTCGTCGTGGGCGCGGTGCTCAATGCCGAGTTCCCCGAGCCGCCTGACGTCGAGTACCCGTCATACGAGTACAACGGCAAGTTCACCTTCGCACGGATCAAGTTCCGGCCGACGCAGTGGGGGTTTGGTGACTACACGTGGGGTTTCGACCTCAAGTGGAATCACGACTATCCGCAGGCCGAGCAGAACTTCACGCGGATCGTGGAGGAGCTGACGGGGATCAATCCTCAGCTGGGGAACGGCAACATCATCGAGATCGACGATCCTCGGCTTTTCGAGCATCCGTGGGCCTACATGTGCGAGCCGGGGTTCTGGAATCCGACCGACGAAGAAGTCGTGATCTTGCGCGAGTTCATCCTCAAGGGTGGGTTTCTCGTCATCGACGACTTCTTCGACGGCGGCGGTCGTCTCCAGCAGTGGTCGAACTTCGAGTACCAGATCAAGCGTGTCTTTCCTGGCGTCATCCTCTACCCGCTCACGGTCGAGCATCCGGTCTTTCGGTCGTTCTTCGAGCTCGAGGACCTGGACTTCTTCGATCCGCGCTTGCCCTTCTACAGCCCCAAGATCTACGGGATCTTCGAGGACAACGACCCCAAAAAACGACTCATGGTCGCGGTCAACTACAACATGGACGTAGGCGATTTCTGGGAGTGGTCAGACCGCGGCTTCTATCCCGAGCACCTGACCGAAAAGGGCTTCAAGCTCGGACTCAACTACTTGATTTTCGGACTGATGAACTGACGTCGGGAATCCCTCTGACAGCCGCCGGAGAGACGGCGGCGGGGAGACCCGCGATGGGAGTGATGGACTCATGACGGACTCGACACAGGACGATCTGGCGGCTGACAAGACGGTTGCCGTCCCCATCGCGGAGGAGGTCGCCACAAACGCTGGAGAGACTGCGCAAGATGGCGCAGTAGAGGATGCATCGGCAAGTGCTGTCGCCGACCCGACGCCCGTGGCTCAAACTTCATCGGAGCCCGAGGCACCCGCGGAGAGCGACGAAGAGCTCGCCGAGCGGCTCAAGGCCGGACGTGATGAGGTGATGGGTCAGCTCCATCAAGTCATCATCGGTCAGGACGACGTGCTCGAAGAGGTCTTCCTCACGCTGATGGTCGGCGGCAACAGCATCATCACCGGTGTGCCTGGTTTGGCCAAGACGCTGATCGTGCAGACCGTGGCCGAGATCCTCGACCTCGACTTCTCCCGCATCCAGTTCACGCCCGATCTGATGCCCGCGGACATCACTGGTACGGACATCATCCAGGAGGATCCGGACACCGGGCAACGGACCATGGAGTTCATGCCCGGCCCGATCTTCAGTCAGATCGTTCTGGCTGACGAGATCAACCGTACTCCGCCCAAGACGCAGGCCGCGTTGCTCGAGGCCATGCAGGAGCACCGGGTAACGGTACAGGGCAAAACGTACGAGCTGGACAAACCGTTCTTCGTCTTCGCCACCCAGAACCCGATCGAGCTCGAGGGCACCTATCCCCTGCCTGAGGCGCAGCTCGACCGGTTCATGTTCAACATCATCATCCGTCATCTGCCCGAGGCAGACGAGATCGAGGTCGTGCGCGCGACCACCAGTGAGCAGTCGGTCAGTCTCGGCAGCAGTATCAAAGGCGAAGACCTGATCGCCTTCAATCGACTCGTGCGCCGGGTACCGGTCACCGAGAGTGTGCTGCGCTACGCGATCAAGCTGGTGCGGATGACTCGCCCCGACGCGGACGAAGCGCCTGACTTCGTTCGTGAGTACATCGAGTACGGAGGGTCGGTCAGAGCTGCTCAGTACCTGATCCTCGGAGGAAAGGCGCGAGCGCTCACCCGTGGCCGGTTCAACGTCAGCTTCGACGACGTTCAGGCGTTGGCGGGACCCGTGTTGCGCCACCG
>JANQPS010000308.1 GCA_028285365.1 Thermoanaerobaculia bacterium
CTGACAGCGTGATCGTTTCTCTGTTCAATCGCGCACCGCAGCCGAGCCGTTGTCAGGTTCTCTGCATCTGCGTGGCGGCAATGTTGGTCGGCCTGATCGATTCGCCACTTCGAGCGGAAGACCGACCGAACATCGTCATCATGCTCGCCGACAACCTGGGGTACGGAGATCTCGGCGCCTACGGCGGCGGCCTGATTCGCGCAGCACCCACGCCACGGATCGACGAACTGGCCGCCCAGGGGCTCAAGCTCACGAACTTCAACGTGGAGCCGACCTGTACTCCGTCGCGCTCCGCCCTCCTGACGGGCCGCTACGCGGTGCGCTCGGGAACCACCGTCGCCACGCCTGTGCCCGGCATCCCGCAGGGTCTCGCCCCATGGGAACAGACGCTGCCCGAAATCCTGGGTGACACCGGCTACGACGCGGCCATCTTCGGCAAATGGCACCTCGGAGCGAGCGACGGGCGCCTGCCGACCGATCAGGGTTTTGACGTCTGGTGGGGTTTCCCCAACAGCACCGGCATCGTCAACTTCCCGCGCTCGGTCGGCTTCGACCGCTCCCGCATGCCCGCCTTCAACCTCATGGAAGGCACCGCCGAAGGTGGCGCCCGGATCGCCGGCCAGTATGACTACGAGCGCCGGCCGTTCATCGAAGAGACCATCGAGCAAAAGTCGATCGAGTATCTGGAGGGGCGGGTCGACAAGGAGCGCCCCTTCTTCCTGTTCGTGTCGTGGTCACTCGTGCACCATCCTTCGCTGCCTCATCCGGACTTCGACGGCCGCTCCGGGGCTGGGCGGTTTGCTGACGCCATGCTCGAGCACGACTACCGAGTCGGCCGGATCCTCGATGCGCTCGACCGAACCGGGCTGAGCGAAAACACACTCGTGATCTACGCCAGCGACAACGGACCGGACCGAGCCGAGTATCCTTGGATCGGAGATACCGGCCCCTTCCGCGGCTATCTGGGAACGGTGCACGAAGGTTCCATCAGGACACCGTGCATCGTCCGCTGGCCAGGCAAGGTGAAGGCTGGGAGCGCCTCCAACGAGATCGTCGCCATTCACGACCTCTACGCCACGCTGGCAGAGATAGCCGGGGCGTCGATTCCGAAAGATCGCTACATCGACGGCGTCGACCAGAGCGCCCTCTTCTTCGGCGACAGTGCGGAGTCGGCGCGCGAGAGCGTCTTCTTCTTCAGGCGCCAGACGCTGATGGCCATCAAGTGGCGAGACTTCAAGATCTTTCTGCGCGGCGAGAACCCGGACCGTGACGAGATCGAGTACCACGACCTGTGGACCCCGCGCATCTTTCATCTCAACGTCGACCCCAAAGAAGCCAACGATCTGACCCATCGGGGCTACCTCTGGCTCATGGGCATTCTCAACCAGGAGCTGCTACCGCTGGTGGGATCGGTCAAGGACTTCGGACTCGTCCCTCGTGGCGGACGAGAGCCCGAGCCTGGCGAGCTCGACATCCCGTTCTACTCGCAGAAGATGCTGGAGCGCGTGCTCGAGGAGCGCGGCCAGTGACCAAGGAACGCAAGTCGCCGGAGGCCGCCGGAGTCGACGGCCCTCGAGGCCAGGACTTGTGGCAGAGGGCCGACAGTGTGCTTCCGGGCGGCAACATCTACTTCTCGCGCTCAGCGCGCTTTGCGGGTGACGGTAACCTTCCCGGTTTCATCGAGCGCGCCGAAGGCTGCAGGGTCACCGACGTCGATGGCCGGACCTATCTCGACTTCAATTGCGGCAACGGTCCCAACCTGCTCGGCTACTTGCATCCCGAAGTCGAAGAGGCGGCTCGTGCTCAGGCTGCCGAAGCGTCGCTTGCATCGTTTTTTCCGCCGGCCCTCGTCGAGCTCTCCGAGCGGCTATTGGACGCAGTGCCCGGGTATGACTGGACGGTAGCGGTAAAAGCCGGCTCGGACGCCACTGCGCTCGCGGCGCGCATCATGCGCGCGGCAACCGGTCGACCACTGATTCTGCTCTTCAAGAACGCCTACCATGGTCTGTCTCCGGAGTTCATCTCGCGACCGGGCCAGGGCTGGGACACCTCCAACCTACGTCGGGTCGCGTGGAACGACACAGAGGGGATCGCCGATCTCCTGGAGCACGAAGGTGACCAGCTCGCAGGAGTGATTCTCAATCCTCTCGACCAGAACCCGATGAGGCCGACGCGCTACCCCAGCGCTGACTTCTTGGCGGCGATCGAGCGCGTCCGCGAAGAGAGCGGCGCTCTCCTCACCTTCGACGACGTGCGTCACGGTTTTCGGCTCCACCCCCGTGGGAGCCATCAGGCCCTTGGCATCGAGCCCGACCTCGTCTGCCTCGGCAAGGCGCTCGGCAACGGCCACTCCGTAGCTGCCCTCCTCGGCAAGGAGCCTCTGAGGGAAGCGTGCAGCGGCCTCATGCTGACCTCGACCTACATCTTCGACCCGGTGGCGTTCCGAGCGGCCATCACGACTCTCGACGTCTACTTTCGCGACCTGGCGTTCGAGCGGATCGAGCGCGCCGGCGGCCGGCTGAAGACCGGCCTGCTGAGAGTCGCCGGCGACACAGGCCACAACATCGAGCTCAGTGGCCCCGTCACCATGCCGACCCTACTCTTCGAGGAGGACCCGAACAACATCCGCGCACGCCGGTTCGCGAGGGAGGCAGCAATGCTGGGAGCGATCTTCCATCCGTCGCTCAACTGGTTCATGTGCGCAGCCCATGACGACGAGGCTGTCGACGAGGCGATAGAGATCGCTCACCAAGCATTCGAGCAAACACCCAGGGTGGGCGAAGCGCTTTAGCTCTCTCCTGAGTCGCAGAACATGGCGCGCACCTTGGCGCGCTGCAGCTTGCCGGAGTCGAGGCGCGGCAATCCCTCGACGTAGGTGATCGACCGCGGACACTTGTAGTGAGCGAGACCCGCGCGCGCGAAGTCGATGATCTCGCGATCGAGCTCTTCAGTGGGGTGATGACCCGGCCCGAGCTGAACGACCGCCTTGACCTCCTCGCCCCACTCTTCGTTCGGTACCCCGACGGTACACACGTCGACGATCGCGGCATGCTGCAGCAGTCGCTGGTCGACCTCGGCGGGATAGATGTTGACGCCACCCGAGATGATCAGCTCGGCCGAACGTCCCGTGAGGAAGAGGTAGCCGTCTTCGTCGAAGTAACCATGATCACCCAGGGTGAAGTACTCGCCTGAGTAGGCACCGTCTGTCTTCGCGTCATCCTTGTAATAGGAGAAGCGATCTTTCTCCGGTGAGCGCATGAAGATGGTGCCCACCTCGCCCGGAGGCAGCTCGTTGCCCTGTTCATCGAGAATCTTGTTGTCGAAGTCCGGGCCAGGGCGACCTACGGTCCCCGGCTTCTCGAGCCATTCCTCCGACCCCACCAGAAACCCGTTGGACCCTTCGGTGGCGGCGTAGTACTCCCACACGATCGGTCCCAGCCACTCGATCATCGAACGCTTCACCTCGACTGGACAGGGTGCTGCACCGTGGACGACCGACTTGAGGCTACTGACGTCGTAGCGACTGCGCGCCTCATCGGGCAGTCGAAGCAGCCGATGGAACATTGTCGGCACCATGTGGGTATGAGTCACCCTGTAGCTGTGGATCAGCTCGAGAGTCTTCTCTGCGTACCACTTGTCCATCATCACGGTCGGAACTCCGGAGACCAGAGCGCGGCTGAGATACATGAGCGGCGCTGCGTGGTAGGCCGGCCCGGTCAGTAGATGACAGTCCGAGTGCGGCTGGTAGTCGGCCGTCGTGCCCTCGAACTCCGGTGCGAGCGCCTCGCGGTTGGGCCGATAGACCCCTTTGGGGCGCCCGGTCGTCCCGGAGGTGTAGAGCATCGAGTACGAGAAGACCGGATCCGAAAGTGCGTCGCTCGAGAATCCAGTCAGCGTCTCGTGAAAGTCGTCGAAGCCCGGGATTTCTCCGCCGACCGACAGGCACAGTCGCAACGCCGGTGACCGACCAGCAGCTTCGGCAGACTCGGCGAGCTCCACCTCGCCGATGAAAGCCTTGGCGTCACTGTCCGCAACGATGTAGGCGACCTCGTCGGGCTTCAGATGGAAGTTGATGGGTGTCACGCGAAACCCGGACCGCAGGCAAGCAGTCTGAGCGATCACCACCTCCACACGGTTGCGCAGCAGCACGGCAAACCCGTCACCTCGCTGCATGCCGCAGTCGCGCAGCGCGCGAACCAGCTGATTGGCCTTCCTGTCGAGCTCGCCGAACGAGATGTCACCCCACTGGGAGAGCGCGGCGGGTCTCCCCGGCGTGAGCTCGGCAAACAGCGACAACGTGGTACCCAGCGGCACCCGGCGCGCGAGCTCCGTCGCGTGAGTCTCGCGATCGAACGGCTCGAGGCTCGGGCTCACCTCGAGGCATCGCTCAACCACCCGTGAAGCCTGCGACACATCCTCGGTCGCTCACGTGAAACCGATAACGGTGTTTGGACTCTTCGGTCTCGAGAACGAAGTACTCGATCCGATCGATCGTCTCTCCGTAGAGACGGAGAGAGTCTTCGTCGAGTGCGTCGCTGGCGAGCCACGAGAAGCCGACCGCTGCGCCAAGGCGGCGACCGAGGGCGTTGCGCCCGTAGGCTTCTCGGGGACTTCCGGCCGCGGTCGCCGCCAGTGCCCCGCACATCGCATCGTGAGTCCGCCAGTTTGCATAGGAGTCCAGCACGGCGCGCATCTTGGCCGCCAGAGCAGTCTGCTCACGAGTTGGCGAGGGGGCCTCTGCCGGCTCGAGCTCGGGGAGCTTCAGGTCGTCGTCGATCAGACCGGCAATGTGGGTCACCATTGCGCTGGGGTTGGCATGCCCGGCGTTGGCGAGAACCGCAATGGTCACGTCATCGTCGACGAAGCGCGTGATGTGAGTCCGAAACCCTTGCCAGGCGCCACCGTGGCCAATCAGGTTGCGGCCGCGCTGTTCGTGCAGTGTCCAGCCCAGACCGTAGGGATACGTACCGCCACCCGACAGTGAGATCGGCGTCCACCACGCGTCGTAGCTCTCCTCACTCAGGACCCGACGCTCGCTCAGGGTCTTCTCCCACCCTGCCAGGTCATCGAGGCTGAAGTACAGCGCCCCGTCTGCAGTCCTTCCCCACGTCGGCGACACCCAGTCCTGGTTGACCAGCTCACCCTCTTCGTTCTTGCCGTAGCCGCCCGACCGATGCTTCACGATGCTCCGCTCACTGATCGTGCTGGCCGTCTTCATCCCGGCCGGCAGAAAGACTCTCTCGGTCAGGAACTCGCTCCAGTGTTTCCCAGTGATCTTCGAGATCAGGATGCCCGCGACGACATATCCCGAGTTGCTGTAGCTCCACTGGGAGCCGGGCTCGAAGTCGAGCGGCTCTTGCATCATCGAAGCGAGCAGCTCGTCCTCAGTGTAGTCACGCCGCAGATCGAGAGTGTCGCCCGACGAGCCGTCACCCTTGGCCACCAGGTCGTAGTCGTGCATCCCCGACGTGTGCGACAAGAGATGGCGAACCGTCATGCGATGCCAGGCTGACGGCGCGCCGGGAAAGTGTTTCGCCAGCGAGTCGTCGAGCGACACCTTGCCTTCTTCCGCCAGGAGCAGCAGGCCTGCTGCCGTGAACATCTTGCCAACAGAGCCCGACTGGAAGATGGTGCGAGACGTGACCGGAACCTCGTGCTCGACGTTGGCAAAGCCGTACCCCTGGCTTCTCGTGACCTTGCCGCCTTCGACGACCAGCAACGCCAGTCCGGGAATGTCGTGCTCCTTGCGTTGCGCTTCGAGGTAGTCGTCGACGTCGTCCGCCAGGAGACCGCCGGGCCAGACGAGAATCGCAACAAAGACGAAGACGAGCGCCAGGCGCGCCGAAACGTGTGAGTCGGCCATCAGAGTTCCTCGAGGTGAGTTAGCGATCTGCCGAGAACCTACCATCACCCATGAATGCATCGCGGCGACGGTCTCGATGAGGCTTGCTACGCTGATCTCATCTCACACTCGAGGTCCGACACGACCGCCGGCACGCTCTCTGCGAAACGAAGAAATCCAGATGAACCTCGTCGACATGTTCCTGCTCGCGAGCCTCTGCATCTCCATGGTCGTGGGTGTCTGCGCATGGAAGTTCAAGATCCGTGCGCTCAACCTCCTGTCGGTGCTGCCCATCTTGTTCTCACACAGCTGCGCCTACGCCGATGCAAGCTTCAGTTCGAGCTTTGGCGTAGGCAGCGGGACCAACTACACAGGCCCGCTTCTGGTGCTGCCCATTGTCGTTCTGATCGCCTCGGTCGCTCTTTCGGGCAAGAAGCGCTCGGCCAAGCCCAACGACTGACGCTCGTCTCCCTCGCCGGGAGCTCGCGGCTGGGGGTGTTCGACCTCGCCGCCACCCCCTCGAGCTAGTCTGGAACCACAAACGGCTCCGGATCGAGAAACCTCTTGACCACGTTGCTGGTGATCCGAGCCACACTGTTGTCGCCGCCGTTCTCAGCCAACGACCCACACCACGCGATCGAGCCGGTCGAGAAGACCGCACCACCGTTCGGGCACTCGAAAAACACCAGGTCAGCGCGAACCTTGGGATCGTCGAACCAGGGCACGGTCGACAGGAACTCCTCCTTGGTGCGCAGCATCTCTTGCGAGTGTCCCTCGGAGCTGGCCAGGACGATCGTGTGACGGGGCGACCCGAGCCGGAGATCGAAGCGGTCGATCTCTTCGCCGGCAGCCCCGCCGCCTACCGATCCGAAGTCTCCGATGATCTCGTCCTCGACGCCTTCGAACACCCAGCCCGCACGCGGATCGAGGGGCCCAGGGGCGCGGCGGTAGTAGCTCGAGCGATCGAAACCCTGCGCAGCGAAGCCGACGCCGACGAGCTCATTCGGCGGTCTTCCGATGCGTCGCCAAAGACCACCGTACTCACCTCCCCAGGCGTGGTAGTACTCGCCGGGCTCGGCAATCCAGGCGCGGGTGCCGTCTTCCGCTCGGCGCACCTCGATGACGCCCGGGATCTCCTCGGAGAACGCGATTCGCCAGTAGAAGCCGTTGCCTCCGAGATACATCAGTCGGCCACCGCCACCCAGGTAGTCGGAGAGTGCGTCCAGCATCGCCGTCGACGTGTACTCCGGGTGCGTACCGGTCATCACGCAGCGGTAGGACGCGAGCAGCTCGACTCCCTCCGCGTGCACGTCTTCGTCGGTGATGACGTCGAACGGCTGACCGATCTGATGCAACCAGGCAACGAGGTTGGTGTCGGCAGGAAACTGCCAAGCCCGGTTGCCGCCGGGCTTGAGGTTCTGGATCGGACGCAATCGGGACGAGAAGTGGATGCCACTCTTGTCTGAATGACGATCGTAGAGCGAGCCGCCGAGCTCGGGATGCTCGAGCAGGTAGACGTCGTTGTCGCCGTAGGGCTGGCCAGTGCCGAAGAGCGGGTTGGGACTCAGCCGCAGTCGGTAGTTGGCGTAGGCGAGATACGACGCGGTCGGCACCAGAAACGCGAGATCCGAAGTCGTCCTCCCTCGCTTGGGACGAACAAAAAACGTGACGTGGTCCTCGCTGTCACCCTGGCGGAGCCGGGCGGCGTAGATGCCGCTGGGCCAGTTGTCGTCGATGCCGAGCGCAAAGTCGGCCTTCCAGCCCGCGTCGGCGACGTCGTCATCGTGAAAGTGAATTGCAGCGTACTGCTCGGGTGCGCGAGTCCAGTCGTGGGCCCTGCCGTCCCAGTTGTGACCTGTGACGGCGCGCGTCGGCACCTGATGCAAGACACCATGAAGCTCGTTGGGGCCGCCATCGACGATGCGCTGGGTAGGGATCTCGACACTGAAGTCCCAGGCGGCCAGGATCTCGCCGTTCTCGTCGACGATCCGGGGCGCTTCGATCTTGCCGTTGAAGTGCTCGACCGTCTCCTCGACGCCGCCTGAGAGCTGACTCGGGCGTGCCGCGATGAGGAGCGGGGTCGCGCTAGGCGTCTCGAAGGTTGCTTGCCCAGGAACGCCATCAGCAGCGCCGAACGTCACGCTAGAAGACGCCTGACTCACGTCGTTCCCCGGACTCCAGGGAAGGCGCGTCTGTTCGAGCACGAGCCTTCCAGATGCCGTCTCGTAGCTGGCCTTCACCTCGTACCAGCGGCGTTGAAGGAGCGGCTCCCCGGAGGACCAACGGCCGCCGTCGAGAGTCAGTTCGAGGTCACCGTCGGCGCCCAGGCCGAAGGCGAAGCCGCGCCTGGACTCGGGATTCCAGTGACTGACGATCGTCTGGGCGACGCGACCGGGCGCAGTCGGGAAGACCAGAGCCGACACCGTGAAGCCCTGGATTCCGCCGAGACGAGGCGCCGCCTCGACGAGGCCGTACGAGCCAACCGCGATCGGCTGTCGACGACCCGGGTACCGACCACTGATCGAGGTCGCCACGACTTCTTCGACGAGACCCTGCGCCCCGTCGGAGTCGTCGCCGCAAATCAGCCTCACGATCTCGGCCTCGTAGTCACCGGGCGAGTCGCAGCTGATCATGAAGCGGACCGTCTCACCCTGCTGGACGCAGAGCGGATCGCAGTAGCCGGTGATCGTCTTCTTGGCCATGACTCTGACTCCAGGCGCTGTGACGCCGAGGTGACGCCGAAGTGACGTCGAGGTGACGTCGAGGTGCTCGAACGTCGAGATCATCCGTCGAATACACTCGCGGCTCAAGCCCCTTCGAGAAAGAGAACACGAGAGAGAAGCAGGAGGCCCGGCTTTGCTCTGCTCACGATATCTGCGGCCCACGGTGATCCTGTCGCTGCTCACGACCAGCCTCGCCTTCTCGCAAGACCGCCCTCGCGTCGAGGCAGACGGCACGGTTCACGTGCCTGCGTTCGATCTTCCCGAAACGTCCTACTTCAGCGACGAGTCCCGAGCGGCGATGAAGGTCTTTCGCGAGGTTTACGGACCGGAGCTCATGTCGTTCTCGAGCGAGTGCCCTGCGCTCAGCACGGTCGCAGAGGAACCGGATGCAATCCGTGCCGCTCGCGACTGTGTCGCGCAGGCCTACTACAAGACCTCGATCTACAAAGACACGCTCGCCAAGCACCCGGTCGAGATCTCGAGCGAGACGATTGCCGGGGTCTATACCGAGGTGTTCGTTCCCCGCAACGGAATTGCGCCTGGCAACGAGAACCGTGTGTTGATCAGCATCCACGGCGGCGGGTTCACCGCTGGCGCTCGCTACTTCTCCCACACGGAAGCGATGCAGGTCGCTGAGCTCGGGGGCTACAAGGTCCTCAGCCCTGACTACCGCATGGCTCCCGAGGCCCGTCATCCTGCAGGGCTCGAAGACGTGATCGCCGTCTACAAGGCCGTGCTCGACGATTACGACGCCGCCAACGTCGGCATCTACGGCTGCTCTGCCGGTGCCATGCTCACGGCGCAGACGCTCGCCTACATCGTCGAGGAGAAGCTGCTCAGACCTGGCGCGATTGGTCTCTTCTGTGCGGCCCTGCCCACGACCGATCGCGACACTCCGGGCGTCTTCAAGATGGGACGCAGCGAAAGTGCCTTCCTGGTCTCGGCACTCAGCGGCTTTGCGCGTCCGGTGGAGCCCGATTCCGAGCCACAACCGAGCCCCTACTTCCAGGGCGTCCAGGCCAACGATCCGCTGGTCGCACCGGGCGACCACGACGAGGTCCTGCGAAACTTCCCCCCCACTCTCCTGATCAGTGGCACCCGTGACTTCGCGCTCGGCGGCGTGCTGGCCAGCCACAACAAGCTCGTGCGTCTGGGCGTCGAGGCCGATCTCCACGTCTGGGAGGGTCTCGGCCACGCCGTCTTTGCCTTCAATCCGCAGCTTCCCGAATCGGACGAAGTCCACGAGGTCATCGTCCGCTTCTTCGACAGACATCTGGGACGCTGAACCCCGACCCACTCTCTTCCTGCCCTTCCTGCCCTTCCTGCCGAGTTCATTTGCCCCTCGCCGGGGTCACCGAGGAGACGTCTCGTGCTACCAACAAAAAAAACCGTCGCTCCGCTCTCGCTTCTGCTCCTGTGCATCGCGGCCACCTTCGCGTGCGCAGACGCCGACGAGGAGACGGTTGTGACCGTCACCCTCTCCAGGGCCGAACTCCAGGACAAGATCAAAGGCGCCTGGGCGGCGCAGACCATCGGGGTCACGTATGGCCACCCGGTCGAGTTCCGTTTCAACAGCGTGCGCGTGCCCGACGATCACGAGATCCCCTGGTACGACGACTATCTGCACGAGACCTTCACCGAGAAAGCGGGCGTCTACGACGACATCTACATGGACCTGACCTTCGTTCAGGTCTTCGAAGACGAGGGGCTGGACGCTCCCGCGCAGTCGTTCGCGGACGCCTATGCCAACGCCGAGTACCCACTGTGGTTTGCCAACCAGGTCGGCCGCTACAACGTGCTGAATGGCATCAATCCTCCCGAGTCGGGACACTGGCTCAACAACCCGGCCGCTGACGACATCGACTTCCAGATCGAAGCCGACTTTGCAGGTCTGATGGCCCCGGGAATGGTCAACACGGCGTCCGAGATCAGCGACCGGGTCGGGCATGTCATGAACTACGGCGACGGCTGGTACGGCGGCGTTTTCGTCGCCGCCATGTACTCCTTGGCGTTCGTCGAGAACGACATCGAGCGCATCGTCGAGCGAGCCATCGAGACCATCCCTGAGCAGAGCGACTTCCACGAGATCATCGACGACGTGATCGCGCTGCACGCCGAAAACCCCGACGACTGGAAGTTCGCCTGGGAAGGGATCAACCAGGAGTGGGCCGACACCGACCTGGGCCCGGTCGGCATGTTGGCGCCGTTCAACATCGACGCCAAGATCAACGCGGCCTGGGTCGTGCTGGGTCTGCTCTACGGCGACGGCGACTTTGGACCCACCATGGAGAT
>JANQPS010000428.1 GCA_028285365.1 Thermoanaerobaculia bacterium
CGGGTGTGGTGGCGATCATGGCTCCGGTGCTGGTGGGTTCGCTCCTCGGCGTCGAGGCGCTCGGTGGTCTGCTGGCCGGTGCCACGGTCACGGGTGTCCTGATGGCGCTCTTCATGGCCAACGCCGGTGGCGCCTGGGACAACGCCAAGAAGTACATCGAGGGTGGAGCGCACGGTGGCAAGGGCTCAGATGCCCACAAAGCGGCCGTGGTGGGCGACACCGTCGGCGACCCTTTCAAGGACACCGCCGGGCCGAGCCTCAACATCCTGATCAAGCTGATGTCGGTCGTGTCTCTCGTGATTGCGCCGCTCTTGGCGCTCTGATCGGGATCAGGGTCTTTGCAGCGGGCGGCAAGACAGCCACGAGAATCATCGAGACTGTCTTGTCGTCCGGCTTGTTCGTCCGGGCCTTCTAACGGAGTTCCCGACGCCAGGGTCCGCTGTGTCGAGATTCCAGGGTCTTCGTTGACTTCTTGCGTTTGAGTCCATAAGCGCCGACGGACGTCAGGCCTCTCGCGAGTAGATGCGGCTGACGGCACTTGCCACCTGGGGTCACAACCCCTTACAATCACGCTCCGGCTGTCGGCTGGCGGAATTTCTGTGCCCTGTCACCTGCCCGGCCACTGCTCTGTTGAGGCCCACTCAGACAGGGCTGTCAGTCAGTGATCGGCCGCTAGGAACGCGGTCGTTCGTACGGTACGACATCGAGCGTACGAGCCAGGCATCTGACAAAACGTTGTGTGTGATGGATCGGAGGAGGACTCTGGTCCGGGAGAATCGCGAGCCCCGCCGCCAGGTATCGAAGGAGAGTTCACTTGAAGCGGAAGTACGAATTGGTTTTCATCGCCGACCCTCGGCTTTCTGACGAGGACGCGGTGAGCCTGACAGACGAGTATCGCGCCATGCTCACCAGCGACGGTGAGACCGAGGTGACGCGAGAGGAGAGCTGGGGCAAGCGCAAACTGGCTTATCCGATCAACAAGTTCAACGAAGGTCGCTACCACGTCTACTATCTGGATGCGCCTCCACAGAACACGATTGGTGAAGTCGAGCAGCGGATGCGCCAGAACGACAAGGTCCTTCGCTACCTTTCCGTGAGGACCGACGAAGATCTCAAGCGCGCGGCTTCCAAGGGCAAACCACAGGAAGAACCGGCACGTCAAACGTCTGCCTCATGACCCTCGGGCCTCGTTGAGGACGCTGGACTCCGTGTTCAGGGTGCCCCTCAACGGAGCTGAGAGAGACAGAGAGACAAGGACACTTAAGAAGCCCGATAGTCCCGGATCGTCTCGAGCGCGGCTCGAGAGGGGAGCCAGGGCCCAGGAGATAGATCTCATGCCCCGCAAGAAGGTATTTTTCAGGCGACGCAAGGTCTGCAAGTTCACTGCAGATGGTGTCGAGTACATCGACTACAAAGACGTGAACCTGCTCAGGCAGTTCGTACCCGAGCGAGCCAAGGTGCTGCCGCGGCGCATCTCAGGCAACTCCGCGCGTCACCAGAGGATGCTCGCGAAGGCGATTCATCGTGCGCGGTACCTCGCCTTGTTGCCCTACTGCACGGACTGAGTCGCGGAACGGAGCACGGCGTCATGAAAGTCATTCTGCTCAGCGACCAGCGCCACACCGGGCGCCGCGGCGAAATCGTCGAAGTCAAGCCAGGCTTCGCGCGCAACTACCTGCTGCCCCGCGGGCTCGCTTCCTTGGCGACGCCGGGGAACATCAAGTCCTTCGAGCAACAAAGAGCGAAGATCGACGCTCACCACGCCGCGGAGAAAGCCGCTGCAGTGGCGGCAGCAGCCGAGATCGAGGGCGTCAAGGTCAGCTTGACCAAGCGCGCTACCGACAGCGAGACGCTGTACGGTTCCGTAAGCCCCACGGAAGTCGAAGAGGCTCTTTCTGCCAAGGGCATCACAGTGGATCGTCGAGACATCGATCTCGCGGGAGGCATCAAGACGCTGGGCGATCACCCTGTACGCGTTTCCCTCCATCCCGATGTCACGGCCGAGATCCGGGTGATCGTCGAGCCAGAAGGCTAGGCGATTTCCCAGGAGCGTACTCCTCCGCCCGGCGAGCCGGATATTGCTCGCTTCCTCGAGGATCCAACGAGAGATCCCGAGGACTGGTACCGGCTCTGGGAACGCGACCTGGCGTTCCCGATCACCAGCCGTCGGCCAGTTGTGGGGTGGATCTCCGTCGCGCTACGCAAACTGTTCAGGCCCCTCCTGAGGGCGCCCCTGGGCGATCTGTTCGAGCGCCAGAGAGTGTTCAATCTGCTCCAGATGGAGGAGCAGATCAGAACCCGGCGGCGGCTCGAGGACTACGAACGCCGCCTCGCGAGTATGGAGGCGCTCGTGAGAGAGGGCCTCGACGAGGTCTGCCGCTACAACGACGCGCTCCACAGTCGTGTCGATGCGAAGGTCGACGAGGCCTTGAGGGACTCGGCCAGGTGGCAGGATCGCCTGCGGAGTGCACTCGACTCGGATCCCCCGGCAGGTATCGCAGAGCCCGCACCTGGGGTCGATCCTCAAGGCGTCGAGCTGCCTTCGGCTCGCGTCCGTGAGCTGGCCACGCTGGTTCGAGACGCTAGCTACACGAGCTTCGAAGACCGGTTCCGCGGGCCGCGAGAGGAGATCCTCGCGCG
Organism: Thermoanaerobaculia bacterium; assembly: GCA_028285365.1. Classification (GTDB taxonomy): domain Bacteria; phylum Acidobacteriota; class Thermoanaerobaculia; order Multivoradales; family Multivoraceae; genus JANQPS01. Next base: position 2,641 of record JANQPS010000428.1, read on the forward strand.
GCTACGTTTCTATGAGGAGAGGCTCGCTGCCAGCGGTCCTGTGTTCGATCTCGGATGCGGTCGAGGAGAGCTCCTCGAGATGCTCGCCGAGCACGGCACGACGGTCCGGGGCGTGGATGGCAATGCCGAGATGGTGCGGCTCTGCCAGGAGGCCGGCCTCGATGTGCATCGGGGTGACCTGCTCGAAGAGCTTGCAGGACAGCCGCCAGGGGAGTGGGGTTGCGTCTGCGCGTTCCACGTCATCGAGCATCTCGAAGCAGCCGAGCGCGCGGCACTGGTCTCGGGAGCCTTCGCGGCGTTACGACCTGGTGGACTACTCGTCCTGGAGACGCCGAGCGCGCTGTCTGTGGCTGCGGGAAGAGACTTCTGGATCGATGCGGCCCACGTACGACCCGCGCACCCGCGCCAACTCGAGGGGCTGGCACTGGCGGCTGGCTTCGAATCGGTCGAGCTGCACAACCTTCAGCCTTTTCCCGTGGGCGAACGACTCGGTGAGGTTTCACTGGACGATCTCGAGGGAGAGGCGCGTGAGGTCGCAAACAGGGTCAATCGCGTGCGCGACCAGCTCGATGAGCTCCTGTTCGGCTACCGCGATGTTGCCGTCATT
>JANQPS010000372.1 GCA_028285365.1 Thermoanaerobaculia bacterium
CTGATTGCTTGTTCACCATCCATTGCCGTCACCCTACTCGGTTTCTCCGACTGCTCTCTAGCTCCGACTCCGGCTCGCTCAGCATTGGATGACTATCATGCTCGGCTCGCACGCCCGCCACAAGCCAGCGCCGAGCTCGACACTGGTCAACTTATCCGAGCCTCACCAGGAGCTAGCCGGTGTTCTGAAGTCCGCGCGCGATGCCGTTGATCGTAGCGAGAAGAGCCCTGAGGAGTTCCTCGTCACGCCGCTCACCGGCGCGCCAGCGCTCCAGCAGGTCGACCTGCAAACAGCTCATCGGATCGACGTAGGGATTGCGCAGCCGAATCGCTCGGCGCAGCGTGGGATCGTCCTCGAGCAGGGTGTCTTTACGCCGCAGCCGCAAGATCCACGTCACGGTCCGCTCGAACTCGTCGACGATGTGGTCGTACCAGCGCCCTTCGGGTGCCAGGCGAGCGTAGAGCTGCCCGATCCGCATGTCCGACTTCGCGACCGCCATTTCGGCGTCCTGAAGCAGAGTCCCGAAAAAGGGCCACTCGAGCGCCATCTGTGACACCAGGGCTTCACCGTGGGCAGCCACCGCGCTGGCAATCCCGGTCCCAAGACCAAACCAGCCCGGAATCGTCTGTCGATTCTGGGTCCACGAGAACACCCAGGGAATCGCCCTCAGATTCTCGACGCCTCGGCCTGAGCGTCTCGATGGTGGTCGCGAACCGATACTCATCCGCTCGATCACGTCGATTGGGGTCGCGGTACGGAAGTACTCGATGAAACCGTCGCCTGCGTAGACCATGGCGCGATAGTGATCGCGACTCGACGACGCCAGCGTCGCCATCGCCTCGAGCCACTCTGCCGGTGGCGACACCGCGGCTGCCGTCCAACCAGAGTCCCGGTAGCCACCTTCGTCTCGTGCCACCACGCTGGTCACCGACGCCGCCAAGCGCTCCAGCGAGCGCAGGGCGATTCCCCTCAGGCCGTACTTCTCGTCGATCACCTCTCCCTGCTCGGTGAGTCGCAGCCGACCACCGACCGATCCGGCCGGCGCCGCGAGCACCGCCTGGTGGGTCTTGCCGCCTCCCCGTCCGACCGTCCCTCCGCGACCGTGGAACAGTTCGATCCTGATGCCGGTATCCCGAGCGGCATCGACGATCTGACTCTGCGCCTCCTGCAGGGCCCAGCGGGACGCCACGATCCCACCGTCCTTGCTGCTGTCGCTGTAGCCGATCATCACGACCTGTCGGGACCCGCGCCTCTCCAGATGAGAAGCGTAGATCGGGTCGCCGGCGGGAGCCCTCACGACCCGCGAGGCGCTCTCCAGATCACCCACCGTCTCGAACAGCGGGGCAATGTCGAGTGGTACGTCGCCCTGGTGAGAGCCCAGGCCCGCCCAGCGCGCGAGCAGGAGCACGCTCAGGACGTCGTCGACGTCCGAGGCCATGCTGATGATGTAGGGCCCCACCGCCCTGGGCCCAAACGTCTCCTGGCATCGAGCGATGGTCTCGAACACCGCGAGCACCGAGCGCGCCGCTGCCCCACCCCGACCAGGTGATCCCTGAAGTGTGGCTTCGTTGCCCAGCAGCTCGGTCAGTCGCTCGATTCGCTCTCCAGCCGAACGGTCTGGCCACTGTGGGTCGTCGAGCAGCTCGGCAAGCGCCTCACGGTGGACCTGCGTGTCCTGACGAACGTCCAGGGTCACGAGGTGAAAGCCGAACGTCTGGACCCTGCGGATGGCCCGACGTACCGCAAACAATCCAGCCTCCGCGCCTCGGTTCTCTTCGAGACTCTGTGCGATGAGTCGAAGGTCTTCGACGAACCGTTCAGCGTCACCGTAGCCGCGCAGCTCGTCTCGAAGGGTTGCGGCCAACCGCTCCCTCATCAGGCTCACGAGCAGGCGATACGGCATGCCGCGGTGCCTGGGCCCGATCGCCTGTGCTATGCGAGCGAACTCTCTCGAGTAGGAGGCGATTGCGTCCGAGACTGCCTGGCTGACTCCGACCCGCTCACTCGACTGGGTGAGATGAGACAAGAGCCCAGCGAGCTCGGCGTCGTAGCGGGCGACGATCAGCTCGCGCTGCCGCTTGAGCGACGCCTCGATCGTCGCAGCGGACACGTTCGGGTTGCCGTCCATGTCACCACCGACCCACGAAGCAAAGCGGAACATCTGGCTCGGTGCCGCTTTCACTCCCGCCCCCGACCCGAATGCCTGATCCAGGGAGTAGCCCACCTCCTCATAGAAGGGCGGCACAACCCTGTAGAGCACGTCGAGGACGTAGAAGAGAACGTGCTCGCGCTCGTCGGCAACCGTGGGTCTCGCCTCGGGGTGCTCGAGTGTCTGCCACCCCGACGTCACGGCTTCTTTGATCCGAGCCAGATTGGCTCTCTCTTCCGGCGGCGTCAGCGTGCCGCCTTGCCGCTCGACGAGAAGCCGACCAATGTTCTGTTCTTTCTCCAGCAGCACTCGCCGCGTCGACTCGGTGGGATGTGCGGTGAAGACTGGTTCGATTCGCACGGTAGCCAGCCAGTCGGCAACCGTCTTCAGCTCCACCCCGCCATCGGCAAGTTCGAGAAACAGGGCTTCGAGCCCCCCGGACTGACTGATGCCCTGGCGGAGATAGTCCCGTCGCCTCCGGATGCGGTGGCAGCGTTCCGCGAGGTTGACGACCTCGAAGTAGGTCGAGAAGGCGCGCACGAGGTCGGCGGCCCGATCGACCGTCGGGCTACCGATGACCTCCGCCAGCGGACCGATGCCTTCTTCGCGCTCGCGACACTCGATCGCTCTGAGCCGGGCGCTCTCTACGGCCTCGAAGAGCTCGTCGCCCCCCTGCTCCCTGAGAACGTCTCCGACGAGGCCTCCCAAGAGGCTGACGTCCTCGCGGAGCGGCAGGTCTTTGGGCTCGAAATCGACGGGTCTGAGGCTCGGCATGCCGGCTTCGATCAACCTCCTTGAAACGGAGCCGTCAGCCTAGCAGGCCTCTTGGCCGATCATCGGGCCTTGGCGTTCAGCTCGGGGCAAGCAACCTCCGCTAGGAGGCGACCTCTGCCTCCTGATAAGCCCGGGCACGAAACAGGAAGTCGATGATGTTGCCCTCGTGAGGCTGCAGCCAGTTGAGCTGAATCGTGGGCACCGGACCGATGTTCAGGCGATCGATGTTCGTCGCGGACAGGGCCGCCTGGCGTAGAGCCTCGTCCTTGGTGATCACCGTACCGACCAGGGTGTCCCCGATCGCTTCGATCATCCGATCGTGAGGACACTTGACTACCGAGGCAAACGGGAACATGTACTCGACGTTGGCAACCTCGAGCTCGGGGGAGTCGCAGTGCACGATGGTCGGACGCAGATAGTCGCAGCGCTCCTGCTCGACCAGGCGCGGCTCGCCATCTCGAAAGCGCGCGGTCACGTCCTCGGCACCTGCCGGACTCAGCTGGTTGTCGATCATCT
>JANQPS010000431.1 GCA_028285365.1 Thermoanaerobaculia bacterium
TCCAACAGGTCCAGGACGTCCGGTGAGCCTTCGGCCAGCCGGCCCAGGAACTGGACGAACCAGGGGTTGTCTCTGGCGGAGCCCAGCGCCGCGAACCACATCTGCCAGTCGAGTCGCGGGTGGTGCGGGGCCACGACCCTGGGCATGGCGGTCGGGTCTTGCGGTTTCCACTTGAAGGTGTAGGCCTTCCACACGTTGCCGTCCAGACTGCCTTCGATCTGGATCTCGTTGCGATCCGTGGTCATCACGGCAAACAACCCGTAGGGATTGACCGCGGACACCGTGGACGTCATCCGGTAGAGATCGTGAATCGGTCCGGGCAGCCCGCGCATGAGTCCAGCTACGTTCAGGAGGAGCGGGACGGAAATGACCAGGATCAGGCTCAGAAACGCGGCTTCGGCGAGGCGTCTCGTGATCATGAGCGTGTGTCGAACTCGGGACTGGTCGTGGCGCTGGGGCTCGGTCGAACTGGAGATCCAGGTCCGCCAGTGACTCGGAAAGACAGCGTCGTCGAGCAAGGTGACGCAGAGGGCGGCCGTCAGGAGATTGAAGAACCCGTAGTTGCCGGTTGCGGCGATGACCACCTGAAGGCCGACGAAACCGCCGAAGGCGATACGGCGTCCGAGCGCACCAAAAGCGATCGCCACCGGAAGTGCCACCTCGATGACCAGCGTCGCGAGCGTGGCTGCTTTCAAGAGGCCATCGGGCAGCGCGTCGGCAAACGAGGCGAGCGGGGTAGGCAGCGGCTGTGTCCAGAAGTGGAACAAGAGAGCGTCGAGGCCAGTCCACGTCTCGTCGCCGCTGGTGAGCTTCGCAAGCCCCGACGAGAGCATCAGTCTGAAGACGAGCCACCAGCACAGCAGGAGGGGCACGGCTCGAGGTGGAGCCGGACCTCGCACGTCGCGCTCGACGCTGGTCTGCGACGGAGCAAGGAAGACCGCCAGGAGGCCGGCCTCGAGAAGCAGCGAGTCCCACTGATAGCCGAGGAAGTCCTGCCCGACCGTCGACAGCGACAGGTAGCCCGTCCAGAGCAGGAACAGACACAGTCTTTGGGCGAGTCCGAAAATGACCGCCACCGCGAGGAGGCAGCTCGAGCCGAGTAGCCAGTCGAGGGCGGCGTCGGAACTGTTGATCCACAGCCAGGTCGGAGCCCTCCAGAACCGGGACACGCCGAAGCCCTCCGACCAGGCCGACAAGAGGGTGCGCACCGGCAAGATGCCGTTCTCGCCGATCAGCCCGTGGATCTGTGTCCAGAGCGATGCGTTGGCCAGCAGGTAGACAAGGCCCATCAGACGGAGGAACGTGGCTGTGCCGAGGCGATGCCTGGCGGGCAGCTCGAAGCGGAGTCCCAAGGGCGCCTCTTTGGGAGCCTCCGGATAGATGTCGGGGAGCGCAGCTGATGAGCGCGGCATCACAGTCAAGTCACAGTTTCGGAGAGCGTCTCGGAGGTGAGCGTCTCGGAGGTGCGAGTCTCTTGCGTGCGTTTCGGATCCGGGCTTTCACCGAGGCGGACTCCGTGCGCTCAGCCTCCTCGAAGAGCTGAAGGGTTTCTGAGGTCAAGCTGTCGTCGAGCTCAGCCAGGATGCCGAAACCGTTGTAGGCCCAGGCCCTGACGAACTTGTGAGGTGAGTCGAGCAGTCTCTGGAGGGACCTCCGGAGCGACTGAACGTGGCGCGGCTCGACCGGCAGGAGTGGCAAGCTCTGCAGCACGTGAAGCTGAGCGTCGGGCGGCTCGATGGCGCGCAGCTCTTCGATCAGCTGGTCGGCGAGGCGACCGCTCGCTGTAACTCCGTTCTCCAGCAGGTCCTTGACGACCCAGGTCGCACCGATCAGGACACTGTCGGGCCGAGCGGGGGCGACGAGCTCGGCCATGGCGTCGAGCGCCGCAGGCTCTCGGGGAAGCAGCCGGGCTGCCTCGCGAAAGGGCTCGACGGACTTGCCGTCGTAGCTCTCGAGCAACAAAACGAGGTCGATTGGCATGATCGCCATGACGCTACCACCGAGTTTGATGTACACCCTCTACGTGTGAGGTCGGTGCGAGGTACCCGCGAGACAAAGTGCCGAAGCCGGCGCATCGACCAGAAGTCGTGCCTCGAATCACTGGTCAAGTTGCAGCGAAAAGGCATAGTTTCGCGTTGCCGGCGTCGTGGCCGGCACCGTTCGACAAGCCGTCACTCGAGGAGAGGAGAATCTCATGGCCAAGACCGTCAACTGGTACTACCACCGCCCCAGCTGAACGAGCTGTACGAGAGCGTCCAAGTTCCTGGACGCACGTGGCATCGAGCCCAAAGAAAAGGTCTCGGCTTCCAAGAAGCTAGGTCGAGACGAGGCCGAAGAGCTGGCCGCCGCCGCCAGCAAGATGATCGTTGCCAAGGGCAAGAAGGTTTCGGCCTTCTCGAAGCCGGGCGGCGACGACGAAGCGATCGACGCCATGCTGGGCTCGACCGGCAATCTGCGCGCACCGCTCCTCAAGGTCGGCAAGACCCTCCTGGTCGGCTTCAACGAAGACGAGTACACCAAGGTTTTCGGCTGAGTCGAGGCTCCCGACGTGTCGCTGGCGCGGCGCGTCGGTTTCGGTCGTTCCGGCGCCACTGAGCGTGGGCCATGGCCGAGCCGCCCTCGCCGAAGGCTGCCCGGGTTGCGTTGAGCTGCTGAAACATCCGCTGCCACTGCGGCGTACTTACATCGTGGCTCTATACATTGAGCTGCAAGGTATAAGCAGGGGCCGTAACGAGGGCTGTTTGGGCGTCGAAGTCCAGAGCCGCGGTGGAGGAGGTGCGGATGGCCGAGAAGAAGGCAGCCAAGGTAGGCAAGAAGGCAGGCAAGAAGGGTGCAATTTCCAAAGACATGGTCGCAGCGTCGGCGCGACCGCTGGTGCTCTCGATCCTGGCTAGAGGCGAGAGCTACGGCTACGCGGTTCTGCAGAGTGTGCGGGTTCTCTCCGACGGCGAAATCGTCTGGACGGACGGGATGCTCTACCCCGTGCTGCACCGCCTCGAACGAGATGGTCTGGTGCGCTCGGACTGGCGGCAGGCGGAAAGCGGACGCCGCCGCAAGTACTACTCGCTGACACCTGCTGGCGAGCGGGCCCTGGGTGAAGAGAAGCGGCAGTGGCTGACCGTTCATGCCGCGCTCGAACGACTCTGGGGTGACGCATGAGTCCTCTCGATCACGAGATTCGCTGGTGGCGAGAGAGCCTCGGCAGCCAGGTAGGTGTCTGTGACGACGACCTGGACGAGCTGGAGGATCACCTGAGGATCCTGATTCAGCGGCGTCGCGACGAAGGCGCGTCGGAGACGGAGGCCTTCAGATGGGCCGCCGATCAGCTTGCGGACGTCGAGGAACGAGCGCGCGCGTGGGTGCCGTCGGCGTCGTCACCGCCGCTCCGAGACGCCTGGGAATCGCCGCGAGGACGGCGATTGCGGCCGGGGGAGGTGTTCTGGAGCCTGTTGCAGGACGCAAAGTTTGGCCTCCGGACTCTGGCGTCCCAACCGGGCTACTCGTCCATGGTGGTTCTCATCCTGGCGCTGGGAATCGGCATGAACAGCGCGGTCTTCAGTCTCATTCATTCGCTGCTGTGGCGCCCGCCCAACCTCGAGAAGCCCGAAGAGATCGTCGTGTTTGCGTCGGTCAACGCCGAAGGCAGGACCTCCGATGGTCTCTCACACCTCGATTTCCTCGACTACGAGGACGCGGCGACCGACGTGGTGCGGATGGCGCTGCACTTCCCCGTGTCCGCGCAGGTCGAGCTCGAGGCGGCGTCCGGAACGGAGTCCGCGACGAGACGCTACTGGGGCAACGTGACCAGCCTCGGTTACTTCGAGATGCTCGGGGTCGACCTGGCGGTCGGCCGCCCGTACGACGAGACGACCTCGGCTGCAGATCCGGTGGTCGTGATCAGTCACGCTCTCTGGGAGTCCCAGTTCGCTTCGGCGTCTTCGGTGCTGGGACAACCGCTCAGGCTCAACGATCAGACGTTCACCATCGCCGGTGTGGCTCCGAGCGGTTTCCGGGGGGCTCACGCCCTCATCTCGGCGGACTTCTGGGTTCCACTCGACTTTGTCGATCTGCTTCTGCCAGGAAGCAGTGAGATGCTCGAAGGTCGCAAGGAGCGTCACATCTGGGCGGTCGGTCGTCTGCAGCCAGGGGTGACCCTCTCCCAGGCGCAGGTTCGCCTGCAACAGCTCGCGGGCAATCTCGAACAGCAGTACCCGGAGTCCAATCGTGGTGTCGGGATCTCGGTGTTTCCCGAGTCGCACTCACGATTGGGTATGGGTAGCGGACCGATCATAAAAATGACGTCTGCGGTCCTCCTGGTTTCTGTCGGCCTGGTGCTACTGATCGCGTGCGTGAACGTGGCCAACCTCGTTCTCGTTCGAGGCGCCGCCAGACGTCGTGAGATCTCGATACGCCTGGCCATGGGCGCGAGCCGAGGGCGTGTCGTGCGACAACTGCTGACCGAGAGTCTGCTGCTGGCTGGTGTCGGAGGACTCCTGGGGCTGTCGTCGACGGGACTTGCGATGCGCCTTCTCGGCAGATCCCTCACGTCTTCCCCGGCGACCTCGTCTCTCCCGATTCGATTCGATCCGACTCTCAGTGGCTGGGTCCTCTTTTACGCACTTGTGTTGACCCTGGCCACGGTAGCGTTGTTCGGGCTGGTTCCAGCGCTGCGCGCCTCGAAGGCGCACTCTGGATCCGGGCTGAGAAGTCAGAGCCAGAGTCAGGCCGTCGGTGGGCGCTTGAGGCGCGCACTCGTGGCGGCTCAGGTGGCGGCGTGCCTCGTTCTGCTGGTGACATCGGCTCTGTTCGCTCGGAGTCTGCAGAACGTGGTGCGGGCCGAGGTGGGCTTCGAGACGGAAGACCGAATGGCTGCCGACTTCGATCTGACCGCCGGCGGCGCTGACCAGGAGCGTCAGCGACGCTTCTTCAAGGAGATGCGTGACGCCATCGCGTCGAGCCCTGGTGTCGATTCGGCGAGCTGGGCCCTGCCCCTGCCGCTCGGGACCTTCGGAGCCCCGACGCACGTCTACGTCGACGGTTATACGGGGGGCTCCGACCTCGATCACGACGAGCCCGTTCAGGCGCTCTACAGCAACGTCGACGGACACTACTTCGAGACACTCGGTACACGGATCGTCAGCGGGCGCGCCATCCAGGAGTCCGATCGTGAGGACAGCCTGCCAGTCGCGGTCGTCAACGAGACCATGGCAAAGCGCTTCTGGGCGGAGGGCGATGCTTTGGGCAAGACCTTCCGGCTGGACGAGTTGGATGGCACTCAGGTCCAGATCGTAGGGATCGCAGCAGACGGGAAGTATCGGCAGGTGAACGAAGACCCCATTCCTTATCTCTTCCTGTCACACGACCAGCGGCTCGCCGGTGCGCCGAGTGCCACCCTCGTGGTCCATTCGAGCCTTCCGGAGATCACTCTGGCGGAGCAGATCCGACAGACCGCTCGCCAGCTCGACGAGAGCGTGGTCGTCCTGCGAGCCCGCTCGCTGCAGGACCAGCTACGCAACAGCACCTTCCTGCCGTCGATGATCGCCACCGGGTTGGTGTCGTTGTTCGGCCTGGTGGGGTTGGGGCTCGCTGTGATGGGCCTCTACGGCGTGCTGTCGTACACCGTGAGTCAGCAGACCTCCGAGATCGGCCTCCGGATGGCTATCGGGGCCACTCGGACCGACGTCCTGAGAATGGTGCTCGGGTCGGGAATGAAGCTCACGGCGATTGGCGTGCTACTGGGCGTGGTCGCTTCGCTCGCAGTGGGGCGTCTGGTTGTCGGGATCTTGTACAACGTGAGTGCGCTCGACGCCGTCAGCTTTCTGGTCGTTCCGCCGGTCCTTGCCGTCGCCGCGCTGTCGGCGTGCTGGTTGCCCGCCATGCGGGCAACCCGTATCGAGCCGACGCTCGCGCTCCGTAACGAGTAGCTTCGCCACGGACGTGACGTCGGTGATCCGACGATGAGATCTCGAGGGTGCGCCGGTGCGCCCCCGAGGTCTCAGTCGGCAGGAGCCGCAGTCGCTTCGAGCCCCTGGAGGAACTCGATCAGGAGCCGATTCACGTCGTCGGCCCGCTCCTGTTGGATCCAGTGGCCGGCTCCGTCGAGGACGTGGACACCGCGCAGATCCGTCACGGTTTGCGACATGTTCGTGCGCAGCTGTTCTTCGTTGGCGCCGGCAATCACGCCGTCCAGAGCGCCGGCGACGAACAGGGCCGGCTGCTCGATGATCGGATCGACATCGGCCGAGAGCTCCCAGTTGCGGTCGAGGTTGCGGTAGTAGTTGAGACCGCCACGGAAGCCTCCCTGGAACTGATCGACGTAGTAGTCGAGTTCCTCCTGGCTGAGCCAGGGCGGCAGCTCGGTGGGTTTGCCGATGCGCCCGAGCCAGCCTCCCGCACTCGCCAGCGGATCGGAGATCTCTGCAGGCTCCCGGGGGGTGTCCGGCGAGGCGTAGACGCGCTGGAGGAGTTCACGCGGGTCGGGGTCGAACTCGGCCTCGGCAACTCCGGGCTCCTGGAAGTAGAGCAGGTAGAAGAAGTTGTCGCCGTGGGTGGCGCGCAGGATCTCGGTAAAAGGCTGGGGTGCTCGGGGGCCGGTCGGCACGCTGAGCGCGGCCACGGCGCGAAAGCGCTCAGGCACTCTCGTCATGCAGCCCCAGGCCACGGCGGCGCCCCAGTCGTGGCCGACCAGGACGGCGGGCTCGTTCGGAGAGAAGTGATTGGCCAGCGCCTCGACGTCGTTGCAGAGATGCTCCATCGAGTAGGCGGCGATGTCTTCGGGAGCATCAGTGCCGCCGTAGCCCCGCATGTCAGGAGCCGCGGCGAGAAAACCGGCGTCGGCCAGAGCCGGGAGCTGGTAGCGCCAGGAGTACCAGGACTCAGGAAAACCGTGGAGGAAGAGGACCAGGGGACCTTCACCTTGGGTGGCGACCCGCATGCTGATCTCACCTGCCTGGACCTGTTGCAGGGTCCATGGGTCGGACGACTCGCTGGACGTGGTGGCGTTCTCGTTGCCGGTTGCGGTGGCGTCTTCGGTCGGAGGGGCACAGCCCAGAACCATGACCATGATCGAAACGATCAGGATCACGGCGAGCCCGATGGACGAAGAGGACGGAGAGGACAGAGAGGACGAAGAGGTAGAGGAGGACGAGACTTCAGGGTGTCGTGGCGAGACTCGATGCATGGAAGCTTCTCCTGGTACGCGGCCGCTGGACGGGTCCGGGTGAGGGAGGCCAGTCGACGGTGAGTTGATGGAGGCCGGAGCGAGAATCTTTGCATGGAGACCCGTGGGCAAGGCGGTGTAGCCTTCGCCGACACTCTTTGCGAACTCCGAGGAGCGCTGGAATGCAGGAATTCGAGAACAAGGTCGTGGTGATCACCGGTGGTGCTGCAGGAATCGGTTTTGCCATGGCAAAACGGTTCGCAGCGGAGGGCGCGCGCCTGGTGCTGGCCGACATCAACGAAGACGGCGTCAGGCAAGCCGCAGACGATCTGGCAGCGGAGACCGGGGCCGAGGTGCTGGCGGTGGTGACCGACGTGTCGAAAGCCGAATCCGTCCAAGATCTCGCGCGCGCGACTCTTGATCGTTTTGGCGCTGTCGATGTGCTGATCAACAACGCCGGGATCGGCGTCAGCGACTCGACCTGGGACACATCGATCGCGGACTGGGAGTTCACCCTGGGCGTCAACGTCTGGGGCGTGATCCACGGGGTGCGCACTTTCGTGCCGATCATGCGCGAGCGCGGCGAAGAAGCCTACGTCGTCAATACCGCGTCGCTGGCAGGGCTCGGCACAGTCCCGACGCTCGGCGCCTACTGCGCCTCCAAACACGCCGTCGTCGGTCTCACCGAGGCGCTTCATCTGGAACTGCGTGTTCTCGAGAGCCCCGTGCGAGCGGCGGTCTTGTGTCCGAGCTTCGTCAACACCGCCATCTTCTCGAACTCCGAGAAGATGAGGCCGAGCGCCGGAAGTGATCTCGAAGGCAACCTCGCGCTCTACGACGAATTCATGAAGCGTGGAATTGGTGGCGGTGTCGAGCCTGGAGAAATTGCCGACCTCGTTCTGGACGGTCTCCGCAAGAACCGATTTTGGCTGGTGCCCGTTGCCGAAGACTTCGCGCAGTCTCAGACGCGCGTCGACGAGATCGTGGAGGGCCGCAACCCCGAGCCTGGACCAATCGACGAGCTGTTGGCTCAGCTACCCGAGCTCGAACGTCCGGAATGATCGGCTGAAGCTTGCAGGGAGAAGAGACAGAAGGGGAGCCGAGGTCCCCGAGGTTCGGATTGCGGCGTCTCCTCGGTGGTCTCGGGACGTGGTCGCATCGGCGACCAGTTCTCGCCATAGCACTCGCTCTGCTCCCGGCCGCGGTTCTCGGTGGCCTGGCTCTTCGCGCTCCGGTCGACCTCAGCTTCACCGGCATCATCGATCGGGACGATCCGGTTCTCGCGACCTACTTCGAAAGCAGCAGCCGGCACCAGCTCGGTGGCTTCCTGCTGATTCTGCTCGAGGGGCCGGAGTCCGATCTGGCGGCCGGCGTCACGTTGATCGAGGAGACGCTCGACGGTCACGCCTTGATCAGGTCGGTGATCCCTCCGCTTCCCGAGAGCTGGTGGCTCGAGCAGCTCCCCTGGCTCGCGTCTGCGGAGGTTTTCGATGCCCTGATGAGGCTGGTCGACAACCCGCTGGATGAAGCTGCTCGCCGCGCTCTCGGACAGGAAGGAACCGGCTTGGCCAGCCTGGATGAGGTGGCGGGCTCGCGTCTCGTGCAGGTGCGCATGGCCCGTGATCCACTCGAAGTCACCGTGGGCCGCTGGGACTTCTTCGAGGTCGAAGAGATCGTTCTGAAAGCTTTTGCCGAGAAGCTGCCATCGGTCTCGGTGGGCTTCTCGGGTCTGCCGGCCGTGGCGGCGCAGGATCAGTCTCGCACCTTCGGTATCGTCTCGCGCTTGACGCCCCTGAGTCTGATCGTCGTGCTGACGCTCTTCTGGCTGATCGAGCGTCGGCTGGTCGGCATCTTCGTCGTGGTCGTGCCTCTCCTGGTAGCGGTGGTCGCCACGCTCGGCGCGGTCACGCTGCTGACCAACGGCCTGACGATCATGGAGACCTTCTTCGGAGTCACCGTCTTCGGACTCGGCATCGACTTTGCCGTCCATCTACTGATGCGACTTCGCGAAGAACGACGCAAGGACGGAACCGTCGAAGAAGCGGTTCGGCGCACCTACCAAGGCACCGGGCGCGGGGTCGTCGCCGGCGGCGCGACGACGGCTGGAGCTTTTCTGATCCTCTCCGTGCCAGACGACCCGATGGCCCGCCATCTGGGCCTCGCCGGTGGCCTCGGGCTCTTGTTCTGTCTCTTGGCCATGTTGGTGCTCATGCCTGCCTTCTGGAGGATCATCGAGCGACGCGAAGGGAGCCATCCGGAGAGTCGCGTGGCACCGGGACGCGGGCGATGGCTCGCCAGACCGATCGCGGCGGGTGCCCGCCTGGCGGTCGAGCGCCCATGGAGCGTGCTCGCGGTCTCGGGACTGCTCCTGGGGATTTCTCTGTTGGGACTTGCACGCTTCAGGTACGAGACGAATCTCATGCGGGTGTTCAACCGGGACGTTCCGGCTGTCCAGGTCGTCGAGCGTGTCCAGGAGCGCTACTCGGTCAACGGTGCCCCCTGGATCGTCGGGGTGCCGGATCTGGAGACGGCGCGCCGCGTGGCTGGTCGATTCGAGGAGGACCCGGCCTTCGAGATGGCCGTGAGCCTGGCGAGTTTTGTCCCCGAGCCCGGAAGCGAGCTCGAGCGACGCCGAAACGAGCTCCTACGGATCGCTCCGAAAGCCCGACAGCTCGCCGCGATGGCCAGTGACCTGGGCACCGAGGCTCTCGCGACCCAGTTCAACACTCTGGTCGACTCCGTTGGCGACGGCGTCGATCCCCGCCGGGCCGCTGAGCTCGCCCTCGAGGTCTTGCGGTCTCTGGCTGGCGCTGCTGAGCGAGGACCGCCGACTCTCGAAACCCTGCCACCCGGCATCGTCGAACGGTTCCGCTCACCCTCGGGAGACCTCTTGCTGTTCGCCTATGCCGAGGGGGACACGCTCGACGGAGCTCAGGCGAAGGAGCAGCGCGAGGCCGCTCAGCGAATCGATCCGCGGGCCTCGTCGCTGTCGATTCTGCTCGAGGTCCTCATGTTGGGGGATCGGCCATGGATTCCCAAGGTCGCTGTGGGCATCCTGGCTTTTGTCGCCATGATCCTCCTCGCCGACTTCGGGTCGCCGCGCGTGGCATGCCTTGCGCTCGTGCCGGTGCTCATGGGGACGGCACTGACGGCCGGCCTGCTCTGCTGGGTGGGCATGCCCTTCAACGTGATGACCCTCGGCGTCCTGCCTCTGCTCATGGGGCTGGGAGTGGATGACGGCATCCACGTACTCCATCGAGTGCTCGAGTCCACCAGCCGAGCAGGACGCCGGGATGCGGACGGAGCGCGGGGCGAGAACGGTCCGATCGCCGACGCGGCCGCCGCGGTCGGGCGTGCGATCGCCATGACGACGGCGACGACCTGCTCGAGCTTCGGGGTCCTGATGCTCACCAACCACCCAGGCCTGGAGTCGATGGCCCTGGTCATGCTGATCGGTCTGCCGATCTGCCTCGTGGCATCGGTGACGACTCTCCCGGCTCTGGCACGTCTCGTCTTGTAGGGCGGGCAGCTCTCAGGTCTCGGCCCCGGAGCGTGCAGCCGTGGTGTGGGACCTATAATTCGCCGTCATGAGTGACCAGCCAGCGGCGAGTGATCCGACACCCACCAGTATCCGTGACTCAGGTGATCACGGTGTGGCCACCATCCGTGTCGGCGACGTCGAGCTCGCCTACGAGACGTTTGGAGAGGAGAGCGGGCGTCCGCTGATCCTGGTCATGGGGTTTGCCGCGCAGATGGTCCACTGGCCAACTGGTCTTTGCGAGCATCTGGCGGAGGCCGGGCACTTCGTGGTTCGCTTCGACAACCGGGACGTCGGGCTGTCCTCTCGAATGGATCACCTCGGTGACGTCGACATCATGCAGGCGATGGGCGCACTCGCTTCGGGTCAGGGTTTCGAAGCGCCGTACACGCTCGACGACATGGCAGACGACACCGCAGGGTTGATCGGGGCGTTGGGACTCGAGTCGGCTCACGTGTGTGGAGCGTCGATGGGCGGCATGATTGCCCAGACAGTCGCTATCAGGCACCGGGGTG
>JANQPS010000400.1 GCA_028285365.1 Thermoanaerobaculia bacterium
GTTCCAGCGTACCGCTCCTTCATTGTCTGTCGCTGACCATCCTGGTCAAGAGAGGGCAGGGTTGCCCGTTGCCTGACGAAGGGCAGCTTCTGTTTCGACGGGCCATCCCAGGAACTACGTGACGCGACACTGTCCGTGGGCATCGCCAGGGCCATTGCGGAGGGCCCGCGTCCTGTGCAGGCTAGAGCGACCGGAGTCGCCACTGTCGTCATTCCCAACGTGACCTAGGAGTTCCAGGGATGAGTGAGCGCAGCACGTTTCGCGGGCCGGTCGTGAACCGTGGGTAATTGGCTTGAGCCGCTGGGGCTCTGGAGCTGGGGTGCCATCATCCTACCCTTGGCGGTGCTTCTCCGTAGGGGCTTTGGAGCCTGGCTCTACGACCGGGTGGTGTACCTCGTCGAGGGCCTCACCTACTACGTCGGGATAAGGCTTCAGAAGTCGATCGCGGCCGGGCTAAGCCTGCAGCGCTACTGTCGTTTCGCGCTTGAGGGTGAAACTAGGTTTCTTCCGGTGCCGGCCCGAGTGACGATCACGATACCAACTGATCGGATGTATGTCCCGCTCAGCGTGAGCATTGCGGCGAGCGCAGACCGGCTACTTAGGCACGACGAGGTCTTGGACAGCGGGCAGCGGATCGTAGTCATCGGAGATCCGGGGTGCGGAAAGACTTCGTTGATCAAGCGGGTGTACCGCGACCTATGTCGCGACGCGATCAGGTCTCCTGGCACGGCACAATTGCCCATAAGGGTTGAGCTGCGCGACGTACCGTTTGGTGACATCCCCAAAGAGGCCGACGAGGGTGTGTGGCTCTTGACTCGTATCCGATCCGAACTCGGACAGAGCTCTGTGTTCCGCATGGACGACTGCTTCGACGCCTACCTACGAACGAATGGAGTGGTCTTCCTGTTCGACGGCTTGGACGAGGTTGCGTCGTCGGGGGTCTCGAGTGCGGTTCGGAGCTTGAGGGGCCTCTCGAGGCTCATTGAGCAGAAGTCGCCGAACAACAAGCTGCTGGTTTCGACCCGAACACACTTCTTCAGTCGCATTCAATCGCGGCTTGAGGATCTCTTTGATTCGCGCCTGTTGGTCCAGCCGTTCACGTCCGAGGATCAGTTCCTATTCCTGGCGAGGTGGCCTTTCGGTCGGGAAAGAGCGCGTCACATCGGTCGGATTCATGCGGATCTCGTTACCCGACCCACGCTCCGTGACATGTGCCGAAACCCGTTGGTGCTGGCCATGTATGTCGCCGAGGACCAAGTCGACCCCGGGCAGCTCGTTCCGGAGAGTCGGACGGAATTCTATCGGCGGGTCACATCGGAACTGCTGGTCAACCGCCGAGCGCGACACGACGGTGAGCAGACCGGACAGCGGCTCTGGACACGAGAGCTCCGCGAGCGTGTCCTGGGGCGTATCGCGTTCGAGCATCTGCTAGATCTGAATGAGCGGCTCAATTCCATTCCTTGGCAGCAAGCGGTTGACACAGTCGCTGACGTCGTGGGGTGTACGCCGGCCGCGGCGGCCGACGCGCTCGACGGCATCGCCAAAGAGACTGGCCTGGTCTCAGAGGAAAGGGAGTTCGAAACGCTTCGTTTCATCCACCTTACATTCTGCGAGTTCTTGTGCGCGCTTGAGGCAGTCGACGGCCGGCAGGACGGTTGGAACATGCTCATGGAGCTCGCGCGAACGGATAGCTCGAGGGAGGACAGCGCCCTAGGGCGCCTGTATGAGGTCTTGCCGTTTGCTGTCGGATTGATGCCCAAGTGGCAGCGTCCGCGCGCCCTCCACGACGTAGAATCGCTGGGCGACCCTGAACTTCTCGCTCGGTGCATCCTGGAGGCCAAACACTTCCAACATGCTGCTCTCCTGAACTACGTGACCTCCGAGTTCGAGACACTGACCGAGGGGCGTGACCAAGCGATGGACATCGGTCGGCTGCGTCGAATTCACCTATACAACGTAGTCCTCTCGGAAGCGATCCAGACCGTTGAGGAACCCACCGCGCTCGCACGCTACGGGATGGATGAAGTGCTCCTACGCGCCTCGGAGGGTGATTCGATGAGGCTTGAGTCGCTCCTCAAGGTGCTGGTGGAGCACGATGCCACGGAGGCCCTGCACCTAACAGAAGGGTGTGGGATCGACCTGATCGGCGATTTTGGCGCCATCGCCATGCGAGGGCTTGAACAGCCGGCCTTCCTCGGGCTGCTAATGCAGCGCGTCTTGGAGGATGCCGACTCTGTGGAGACTTGGGCGACATTCCTGGCACGTGCTGGGCTCGGCTCATTCGCGGTCGCCAATGCGATCGCGGGTGCGGAGATTCCCCGCCATTGGTCGACGCGCATCGACGCGCTACCCAGAGACCAGCGATGGTGCGATGGCCGCATTGCGGATCGCAACCTCTTCACAGCGGCGCTCACCCTAACCGATGCCACCTCCGTGACTCGTACGCCGGCGGGCGTTCGACTGAGCGCGGTCCTCGGTACCCGCGCTCCCGGGTCATACGTACCCATATGGCTCACGGCGTTGATCGTGGGCGGTCTCGGCGGCATCGGATTGGTCTCGGGTCTGGCGGGTTCTAGCGGCTGGCTGCTGGCCGCAGCCTCCGTGTGTCTCGCTGCAGGTGTGCTTTCGTGGGTGTACGTGTTTCTCGTGAGTGTGGCGTTTTGGCACCTGCTCTACTCGCACGGCGAAGAAGGGAACGCGCTGAGTAGCGAAGACCGGACCTTGCGGGCTCAGCTGACCGGAATCCCGGAGTTCTCTGGGGCTTGGCACGTTGGCACTTCGCTCGGCGGGATACCGCGTGCCCTCGCAGACGTCGTGGGCGTTCGAGCGGCGATGTGGATGATGGTGTCCATCGGGTGGGGCTTCGCCCTTTTACCGAGTTCCCTCAGACGGTCACTGAGACTCTCAAGCGGCGTGACCTAGCAGCGAGCTGGCGGTTCTCAGGGGAGAGGTTCTCGGCAGCAATCCGCGTCAGAATGCCGACGGCCATCAGGGTCGCGACGACGCTAGTCCGCCCATAGGACACGAGGGGCAGTGCGACCCCGGCGACTGGCAGCAACCCTAGGTTGATCGCCACATGT
>JANQPS010000433.1 GCA_028285365.1 Thermoanaerobaculia bacterium
CACTGCGAGCTCGCGCTCACGACCAGCCGCGCGAGTCAGCAACAGACCCGAGGCGTTCACGCAAGCCACCAGCCACACGCAGGCCACCGCACACGCAAGCAGGACGAGCAGCGGACGCAGATGAGCGGTCGACTGACTGACCAATGGATCGGCGCCCAGAGCGAGCCCCTGTTCTTCGTGAACTGAGTGCTCGGAGCGCAGCTGCCCCGCGATGCCAGTCAGCTCGGCCCGCAGCTCGTCGATCTCGACACCCTCTTCGAGTCTTGCGAGAACACGCGCCCAGCGACCCTGTCGGCTGCCCTGAGTGAGATCCCAACGCAGCGGATTCCAGAGATCGATGGCGGCACCCAGGTCTTCGCCCACTGCAGCCTCGGCCGGCATGGTCAAGCTGAACCCCGGCGGTAGAACGCCGACGATCTGATACTCGTTGGTGAAGGTGCGCAAGCGTCTACCGATCGCGTCGTCTTCTCCCCCGAGCTCCCGCAGCCAGTAGTCGTGACTGACGACGAGAGCACTGATCGGTGACCCTGAGGCTTCCGGATCCGGGGGGACACCGTCGCGCTCCTCGAAGAGTCGTCCCAGCGCCGGCTCGACGCCGAGCACGTCGAAGAAGTCGGCGGTCACGGTGACTTCCCGAGCAAAACTGGGCTGCTCTGTCCCGACGACCGGCGCCACGATCACCTCTCCGAGTGCGGCCACGCCGTCGAGGGATCGGGTCCGCTCTCGCACGTCCACGAGATCCGGACCGCTGAGCAGATTGGCCGAGTCGACGTCTGCTGTCTGGCGATTCCAGATCACGACCAGCCTGTCAGCGTCGGCGAAGGCAGGTGAACGCCACAACGTCGCCTCGATGGCACTGAAGATCGTCGCACTGATCCCCACCGCTAGCGCAAGCGTGACCACGACAGCCGCGACCATGCCGGGGCGGCGCACCAGAGCCGCGATCGAAAACCGTACGTCTCCCAAAAGGCGTGTCGACAAGGTGTTCCCTCCTGAGCTCGCGCGACCAGTTCCGCGGACAGCCGCCGTCACGGGGGTGGCCACGCGGTGCAGCTCGCTGGCGCTCTCGGGGTCGGCGCGCAACAGATCCCCGCTCAATGTCAACGCGATCAGCGACGACAACGCGTTGCGCCAGTACCAACGCCTTGCCACGCGAGGTGATGTCTCGTCTCGCCGCCGCGCGAACTCTTCCTCGAGATCACCCATGACGATCTCGCGGCGACTGCCCCACAGCACGAGCTCGAGGAGTCGTTGCGCGACACGCGGCGGAGCTACCGAACGAACGTCTTTGCCGGTGTGCGTCATTCGGCGAGCTCGTCGAGCAGCTGCAGACGCCCCTCGGCCATCGCACTCACCCGTTGGTAGCTGGCCCTGAGCGCCTTGGCGCCGCTGGGGGTCAGCTCGTAGAGCCGCTTGCGACGTCCGCCGCGAACCGGAGAGGGCTCTCCAAGACGCGACGACACGAAGCCTCGTCGCTGCAGGCGCTCGTAGCCGGTGTGGAGAGCTCCTGGTGAGACCGAGCGTCGGGTCTCCTCTTCGATGAGCCGAAGAATGGAGGCACCGTACGCCGGCTCCGACGCCTGGTCGAGCGCCACGAGGGCAAACAGCATGATCTGCTCGAGCTCCCCGAGGGCGTCACGAGCCATGGATTCTCACCTTCTGGTGACAGGACATGGCTCTTTATACCTGCATTGCAGGAAAAAGTTTCGAGAAAACTCGAGGAAAGACCCGACGGCACCCTCCGGAACCGTCGGGAACCCGAAGCCTCAGCTCGTCAGATTGACGATCATCTTGCCGGTGTTCGCACCGGTGAACAGCCCGATGAACGCCTCCGGGGCCTTCTCGACACCGTCGTACGTCGTCTCTTTGTACTGCACCTGCCCGCTCGTCACCCACCCTTCCATGTCGG
The DNA here is from genome assembly GCA_028285365.1 of Thermoanaerobaculia bacterium. Classification (GTDB taxonomy): domain Bacteria; phylum Acidobacteriota; class Thermoanaerobaculia; order Multivoradales; family Multivoraceae; genus JANQPS01. The sequence continues at coordinate 1,910 of JANQPS010000433.1, forward strand.
CACGGAACTGCTCCGCCAGGTGGTTGAAGTGGGAAACGATGAAGCCGCGCAGCGTGAGCCCGAGCCCGATGGCCATGGTCAGATTGTTGGGGCCCGGCACCGGCTCGGTGGCGTTGTACATCGAGATCGCCCCGCACAGTGGGATCCGGCCGAACGGTCGCATGCAGTGAATGGCAGCCTGCAGGTGATCACCGCCCACGTTGTCGAAGTAGACGTCGACACCATCGGGCGCCCCCTCGCGGATGTGGGCGACGAGATCACCGTCGTGGTAGTCGAACGCATGATCGAAGCCCAGCTCCTTCAGCCAGGCGATCTTGTCGGCCGAGCCTGCTGAACCCACGACACGACAGCCTTTGATCTTGGCGATCTGACCCACGATCGAACCCACCGCGCCAGCAGCACCAGACACGAACACCGTCTCGCCCTCCGCGAGTGCACCCACCTCCAGCAGTCCGACATAAGCGGTCATTCCCGGCATGCCGATCGCACCCAGGTAGGCCGACGCCGGCGCCTTGAGATCACCGAGCAGCTGCAGTCCGTCACCGTTCGAGTTGAAGGCTTCGCGCCAGCCGTTCATGTTGAGCACGTGGGCACCTTCCGGAAAGTCCGGGTTCGAGCTGGCGACGATCTTCCCGACGGCTCCACCCGTCAGGGCCTCACCGATCTGAAAAGGCGGCACATAAGACTTGCGGTCATACATGCGACCCCGCATGTAGGGGTCGACGCTCATGCAGACGTTCTGCACGGTGACTTCTCCGTCACCCGGGTCGGGGACGTCGACGGTAGCTACTTCGAAGTCGTCGTTGGTCGGCATACCCACAGGACGGGACTTGAGGCGGATTTCTCGGCTTTGCATTGGCAGATTCCTTTGGGATCGAGCTGGGGTCGAGATCAAATCGAGCTCGGATAGTAAGAGTGGTCGTGTCAGTAGACGTGAGTCAACGCGAATAGTCGTGAGAGTGAAGGCGGAGTTTGTCAGCACCGTGCCTCGGTCGCCAAGTCGCCAACTGTGACCAGCAATTCGATTCTCTCAGCGAAGGGTTTTGCGCCTTCGCTCATCTCATCTAGTAAGGCGGCGGGAACCCGGGCCTGCCTCCTCGAGATCGAGAACCACAACCAGTTCCGTTTGAGGAGATGAGAATGAGACTCAGTCGCACCATCGGCCGACCCCTGCTGATCATGACCGTCATGACCGCCTTCGCGCTCGCCGGACCGGTCGCCGGACAGCTCGAAGAGTTCGAGGTGTTCATCGAGATCAACGACACGGATGGCGACGCCGGCATCCAACTGTTCTTCGACGGCGAGGGCTGGGACCGCGTCCGCGTCAAGGGCCCTGGCGGCGTGATGCTGCTCAACATCCAAGGCCACGACGGCATCGCTCTACAAGGGCTCACGGAGGGATTCTTCGAGTCGGCCGAACCCTCGTTCGACGAGCAGCCGCTGAGCGAGTTCCTCGGACTGTTCCCGGCAGGGCGCTACAAGGTTGCCGCCCGCAACAATGAAACCGGTGACTGGAGCCGGCTCACCACCATGCTCACCCACGACCTCCCCGGCGCCCCGGTCATCGTCGTGCCCGCGGAGGACGAGGTCGTCGATCCCGAAGAGCTCGACGTCGAGTGGCTACCGGTCGCCGACCCACCCGGATCCGAGATCGTCGGCTATCAGGTCATCGTGGAGACCGACGACGATGACGCGCCGCTGCGCGTCTTCAGCGCCGACGTCGACGCCGAGACCTTTCAGATCGAGGTACCCGAGGAGTTCCTCACCGAGGGTGACGACTACAAGGCCGAAGTCATCGTCATCGAAACGTCGGGCAACAAGACCATCTCCGAAGTCGAGTTCTCGACAGAGGGAGATGGCGAAGATGACGAGGACGATGAGGATGATGATGACGATGACGAGGACGACGACGATGATGATGACGATGACGAGGATGAGGACGACGACGAGTAGGTCGAGCCTCGACTGAGCCGCAGAGCTCATTCACAGCCTCGCACGTGCTCCCTCGCGCCGGGGCCGTCGCTCCACGCGGCGGCCCCGTTTTGCTTTGAGTGCCCGCAGAGAACCATGAGCGAGTCGCCCCCTACCGCACCATTCGGGCTAGAGTCCCCAGAAACAGCCTCGACCCTCGACAATCAAGTTCAGAGAATCCAGCTCAGACAGCCCGACTCCGGGCACCTCAGCTCTGGGCACCTCAGCTCTGGCACCTCAGAAAGCCCGATCCAGCCATGTCCGAACACACTCCCAGCTACGACGAGGTCGTCCTCGGGCGCCGAAGCACTCGAGGATTCAAGGACGAGCCGGTTCCCAAGGACGTGATCCGGGATGTCCTGCACCTCGCGACTCGGGCGCCGTCGTCGATGAACACACAGCCGTGGAACTTCTTCGTCGTCACCGGCGTGCCTCTCGACCGGATACGCGCGGGCAACACCGAGCGCAACCTCGCCGGGGTCCCCGACTCGCGCGAGTTCCGCAAGCACGGTCCCTATGAAGGACCACATCGTGAGCGCCAGATCGAGATTGCCGTCCAACTGTTCCAAGCCATGGGCATCGAGCGGCACGACAAGGAGAAGCGCCAGGACTGGGTGCTGCGCGGCTTTCGACAGTTCGACGCTCCGGTCTCGATCGTCGTCACCTACGACAAGGAGCTCCAGGGTGGCGACATTGCACCGTTCGACTGTGGAGCCGTCACCAACGCACTCGTCAACGCCGCGTGGTCACGTGGGCTCGGATGTGTCGTCAACAGCCAAGGCATCATGCAGTCGCCAGTCGTGCGCGAGCACGCCAACATCCCGGACGATCAGGTCATCCAGATCTGCGTCGCCATGGGCTACCCCGACGACAGCTTCCCCGCCAACGCCGTAGTCTCGAAACGCAGACCGGTAGATGACGTAGTCACGTTCGTGGGCTACGACGACTGAAGAAGTGGCGCGGCGCACTGCGACACCCCGAGTCGGAGCTCCAGAGGCTTGATCGGCCACGTCCAAAACGAACAAACGCCCGCCGC
>JANQPS010000465.1 GCA_028285365.1 Thermoanaerobaculia bacterium
AACTCCCGGAGCAGAGCCCTGCGCCGCAGCTTCTCGAGATCGGCCGCCTTCTTCGGGTCGGGCACGTACCAACGACCTTGCTCGTCCTCCACGAAGTTCTGCTCGAGCAGCGAGCGCAGCTCAGGCAGCTCCTCCCAGTCGGCCAGCCCGTTCCCAAGCTCGGAGAGGAAGGCCGGCTGGATCTCGCTGTAGGCCAACGGACGGCTGCGAGCCTTTATGAACTGCCTTAACCACTGCACCGCCGACGACTCGCCCGTGATGAACAGGGTGTCTTCGAGCAGGTCCTTGATTGTGATGCGGTGGCGTTCGTACGACTCGACCTGCGAGTCGAGGAAGTACATGCCGTCGCGCGACGGGAACCGCTGATCCAGGCCTATGAAGAACTCGGTGGTCGTGACCGGAACCGGGATGCGGCGGTTGACATGAAAAGCGATCATCCGGTCGTAGAGCCGGTCGGACATTCGCTCCCGGATTGGGCGGGCCTCACCACGACGACCGTCCGTGATCGGAAGGTGCGAGAGATGCTCCCGGACGAAGGACCACGCGGTCTCCGGGTCGCCGTCCCCAGTGATGCCGTCCGTCGGGGCAGAGATCGCGGGCTTGTAGCAGGAGATTACGAGGTCCTTCTTCGCTGCTGAGTTCGCGGTGACCTGACGGTAAGAGAGCTGCTCCTTGTCGAGGATCCGCGTGTCGGCGACCATGAAACCGGCGTGCTCGAGGGCTCGCTGCACGGTGAGCCACACCTCGTTGCTGTGGTTCGAGAACTCCAACGTCATCCAACGGCCTGGCTTCAGCACCCGGTAGAACTCGGCGAAGCACTGCGACATCAGCTCCCCGTACTCGTCCAGAGTGCGTGCGGACTTCTTGCTCTTGTTCTCGATCGCCTCGTCGGACGATCGGCTGTACACGCCGTGCCACGCCTCGACAAGGTATGCGAGGTCGGCGTAGTAGATGTTCGCACCGAACGGCGGATCAACGAACACGTAGTCGATGCTGTCGTCCGGCACATCAAGCGCAGTCGAGGAACCCGTCGAGATGGCGACCTGGCCGACCCGAGCCGGGCTCCCCTTCCACGTCTTGACCAACGACATGCGCTTTCCGCGCGACGGTTGGCTTCCCTCAAGGTTGTATCGGACGGAACACTCCGAGTGCAGCGACCCGACGTAGTAGACCCCGCTCTGGAACTGGCTCACCTGCGAGAACCCATCGGGCCGGTAGCGGTTTTGCCAGGACATGCCCCAGAAGGCTTGCTCAACCCAAAATAGCAGCGCATGCCGTGTCACCGAATCGGGCTCCTGCAGACACTCCTTCCAAAGCCAGGCGAGGGTGAGGAGCGCTCGGTCTCCCCAGAGGTGATGGACCCTCGTGAAACCCTTCGGTCCAAGTCGGCTGCCGTGGTACATGTCATCCAGCGGGAGCTCTTGGCTAGGCACGGGCCCTGGTAGCTGTTGCCGGGCCACCCGGGTAAGCAGCTCGAGGTCGGCCTGGTCCGGCGCTTTGTCGTACCGATCCTTGCCGTAGACGTAGTGAATCCGAGCAGGTCGCATTTCGATGCGGTCGGTCGTGTCGCCAGCCAAAGTGCGGACGGTGGTAAGCCGGCGCTCGAGGCGATCCTTGTCGAGTTCGGCTCCACATCCTCGAGCAGGGCAGCGGAACGGCTCTACGACCTTGCCGGTGACGTCGTTGTACGCAACGTCGTAGAACACGACTGGTGAACCGCACTCGGGGCAGGTGAACACCTGCGACCACACCGTGTACTCGATGCGGGCGGGTTGACCGTTGGCATGTGTGGTCTCGTACATCCAACCCAGCTCGGCATCGAAACGGTCGAGGATGTCCTTGGACGCCTTGTCGAACGCAGCGGCGTCGATGGGGAGATTGAGTCCGGCGGCGATGACCGACGCAGAGGGTGAGAGATCGGACAGCACCGCGCGGCGATAGCCCCACGGCACCTTGCCCATCTCCTCCTCGATCGCCTGTCGTGTGTTGGCGTCGGGCTGGCCACATGCCTGCGCGGCGACGCCAGTCGAGCCCGAACCAGCGAAACCGT
>JANQPS010000497.1 GCA_028285365.1 Thermoanaerobaculia bacterium
ACCTACGCCCTGACGCGCCTCCATCGGCTGACCGGAGAGTCACGGTGGCTCGAGGCAGCCAGGCGAGCGGCCAGCTACCGAGTGGACGTTCGCTACGCCGAAGACGGGGCGTTCGACCAGCGCTCGCTGCCGCACGACCACTGGCTGGCCTACGCTCTGCTCGAGCTCGGCGAACTGTCACCCCGCAAGGAAGACGCCCGGTATGCGCTGCGCCTCGCGTCGTCGATCGCGATGTTGCAGCACGATCCAGACAGCAGCGAAACTGGCGTTGAACCTGACGGTAAGACTCACGATCAGGACTGGCGCGGCGGTTTCTACACGCCTCCTCGATCGGCACCGACGGCAACCCGAGCAGAGGCTCTCGCCTCCATCCTGCGAATGCTGACCGAGAGCTACCCCGGGGTGGAGTCACCGGAGCAACTGGCCAACATCGAGAGGTCGCTGTGCGCGGCCGTCGAGTTCCAGCTGCGCACCCAGTTTGGCCCCGAGAGAGCCTTCTACCTGCGAGATCCGCAGCGAGCGCTCGGCGGTATCTCGCGCAGTCTCACCGACTTCAGCATCCGGATCGACTATCCCCAGCACACGAGCTCCAGTCTCGTCGCCACCGCGTACCTCATGGACGAGGGAGTGGTCGACTGCGAGACCGGGTTCCTCGAGAGCCCTGACGGCCCCTGACGAACCGGTCTCCGGCAACCTCCGAGCGCTCGGAACTGTGTCCAAGTCGGCCAGCCAGCGTGACGCGGGCCGCGCTGGCGCTCGAGTTCTCCGGTTTTGGTGTGGCCTGGCTCAGTTGCCGCCGTTGAGAGTGCGCCCGAGGTTGAACTCGAGCCGGTAGTGGCCACCCGAGAACTCCCACTCGAGATGTGCATTCGCGGTCTCACTCTGGCCTGGGTCGAGAGTCGCTACGGACCAGATTGGGCTCGTGTCGTCACTGGAGGTGTCGTCGTCTTCGACCACCTGGAAGCTGACGCTCTCGAGGAACCTCACCGTGCCCACGGCGTTCTCGACGCTGTAAGAGACGTCTCCGTCGTTGCACTCGTAGTCCCTGGCAAAGACTTTCGTCAGCGGTCCGCCGTCGACGCTCATCTTCAGGCGAATCTCGTCTGAGCCGAGCTCCGGATTGGTCTCGTCGAGACAGAAGAGTCGGAGCTGCAGCGAGCCGGGCGGTCCGTTTGCCCCGTGGAGAACCGTCAAGTTCGTCTCCCAGCCGACGTTGATGACGTCTCCCCACGTGGGATCGGTTCGCTTGACGACCAGGAACACCGGCGAGCCTTGCGCTACGTGCGCCTCCCACAGGATCTTGCCGTGTCCGTGGCTGATCTCCGAGTAGCCGGGAACGGTCTGGGTCGGGTTGGACACGTCGCGCACGTCGAGCTCGAAGACGTCTTTGATGTAGTCGCGCAGAAACAGATTCAGGTGCTGTGCATCCCCACTGTCAGCACTCTCGACGTTCAGACGAAACCAGGCCTGGTCGTGCTGGCCGACGAGGACGTTGGCCTGGAACTCCTCGTAGCGCCTGGGCTGTGCCGGTAGGAGTGCGCACGCATCTTCTGGTGTCGTGCACGTGTGCTCGTGAATCAAGAGCGAGTAGTCCCCCGTCCACTGGCGGTTGGGAGAGTAGACCTTGATGAAGAAGCGCTCCGGCACGATGTAGGTCTTGCCGGTCGTTCCACGAGGCACGTCGAGGCCCACGGCCTGGAGATCGACCGTCAGCTCGTCGTACTGGGCGACAGGAACCGAGAGGTCGGTCGGGTCGTAGAGCTCCGCTATGACGCCGTTGCCAGTCACGTCGTACTCGTCACCGGGCGCAAAACCAACCGATACGGTGGTGTTGTCGGTGGGGAGGTCGATGCGAAACCACTGCGCTCCACCCGGGTTGGTGATGGCGGTGACGTCTTGCCCTGGGATGAACTGCCCGTTGAGGAACTGATCCAGAGGCGGCTGAATCCAGGCGCTGCGCGGGTCGCAGAAACGAGCGTCCCAGTTGTAGTCGGCGGCCACGAGCCAGTGATCGCTGTTCGCGACCTGTTTGCGGGTCAGGTGCTGGATGCAGAAACCCTCTTGGAGTCGTCCGCGACTCGCGGCGATGTAGTCGAGACGCTGGCCACTGCTCGGATGAGTGAGGCCGAGGTCGTCTCGGGAGGTCTGCGAAGCCCAGGAGTCGACGAGCTGTTCGAAGAAGAAGCCGCTGCCGAAGCGGTCGATCCAGTCGTCGGTGGGTATGCCGGTGCTGCCGTTGTGGCCGTAGCCGTTGATCATGGCGCCTTCACCCTTGACGTTGAAGTCGCCCAGGAAGAACACGCTGTTCTGCGAGAGGTCGTCGGTGCCGAGCGTATTGATGATCATCCGGCGGATGTCTTCGAACTGCTCGGCACGAACGTCGAAGTAGTAGTCCGGGGCGTAGTCGGCCTGCATGTGCGAGAAGACCACCGTGTAGATCTCGCCGGACGACGGGTTCTGTACACGGACGAGTCCAGCTCCCTTGGCAGACAACATGTCGTAGTCCGCCGTTGCCGAGAAGCGCACGAAAGCGACCTCGTCGGTTGTCGCCTCGAGGTAGTCGCCGTTCGCCTGATAGTCGTCGTTGGGTAACGGTACGAACGGAAAGCGGCTGAAGAGCATCAGCCCGCTGTCTTCGAGGTTGAACTTGATCGGGTCTTCGAGCTCGATCATGGGAAACGGACCTTCTGGGGCGTCGCCGCCGATCTCGATGACGACCAGGGCGTCGTCCAGCTTGCGGACCTGGTGGACGTACCCGGCCGTGGCCATGCGCAAGCTGAGGATGTCGCGAGCGGATTCGTCGAACACCTCGCCGAGCGCGATGACATCGAGGCCGAGACTGATGAGCTCTTGTGCCGCCTGCTCGGCGTTGTCTTCCGGCACTTCGTCGTACTGGACGAGACAGTCAGGCAGGTTCTCCCAGCTCTGCAGGCAGTACATCATGGGTGAGCGTAGAAAGGTGTTGTAGAAGCCCAGGCGGAGCGACTCGCTCGGCTGGGCACTCAGCGGATGGCCCAGTGCGAGCGCCAGTAGCGGCCAGAGCAGGATCTCCCTGAGTGGTCGTCTCGGCTGGTTTTTGGTGTGTCTTAGTCGTCTATCCTGATTCATGGTTTTGTCCCCCCGGTCCATGCCTTCTTCGAACTTCGTTTGCCTGTTGTCTCCGGCCTTGGGCCTCGCGATGAACGAATCGTCGATCCCCGAAAGTGACGTCGTCATCGTCTTTGGCAACGCGGGGTTGTGCTGAAGGTGCACACCTCCAGCCGCCGTTTGGCGGCTTCTTGGCGAGAAGTCCGCGACACGCCTCGGATGTCGTTACCAAGAAGGATCCTCCTCCCAGACTGCTGACGTGTAGGCCTTGGAAGCTCGCAGCTCGACGACCGGTCTACGACCGAACAGCCGCGCCGAGGTGTGGCTGACGGATCACCGTGTCCGAGGCTGGCGAGGTGTCAGACCCACCAAATGCCGCCTCGCGAGCGATTCGGTTCAGCGGCGGCTAGACTGCGCGTCCAGCGATCCGAATGTGTGGCTGACGTCGTGCTACTGACGCTCGTTCGTGAGCGGTCGTGCAGGCCTCGGGGATGGAGTCACGTCACCGGATGGCCGAATCCGAGTCGATCGAATCCAACGTCCCGCAAAGGAGAGAGTCCGTGGATTTCAGTCTTGAAGCCCTCCAGAGTCAGTTCGTCGAAGCGCTCACAGCTTGGGGACCTTCCGTGGTTGCTGCGCTCGCGATTCTCATCGTCGGCCGCATCGTCGCCGGAATCCTCAGATCGGTTCTGCGTCGCACGTTCGAGAAGACGCTCGACCCCATCGTCGCGCGCTTTCTCAGCAGCATCGGCTACCTGCTGCTCATGTCGCTCGTGGTGATTGCCGCGCTGGGACGCCTCGGCGTCAACACGACCTCGTTCGCCGCCGTGATCGCCGCTGCCGGCTTGGCCATCGGTCTGGCGCTCCAGGGATCTCTCGGCAACTTCGCTTCCGGAGTCATGATCGTCTTCTTTCGCCCCTTCAAGGTAGGAGACGTCGTCGAGGTCGCCGGTACCAGCGGCAAGGTGGAGGAGGTCACGGTCTTCAACACCAAGCTCAAGACCCCAGACAACAAGGTGGTGATCGTCGGCAACTCGGACGTGACGTCCAACACGATCGTCAACTACTCGACTGAAGAGACCCGTCGCGTCGATCTGGTCTTCGGAATCGGCTACGACGACGACATCGACAAGGCACGCTCACTCATTCAGGGTGTCATCGACGCCGACGACAGGA
>JANQPS010000521.1 GCA_028285365.1 Thermoanaerobaculia bacterium
GCCTGATGAGGACCTTTTGGGTCGTCGACTTCCCCGCACCGTTCGGACCGAGAAAACCGAAGATCTCGCCGCGCTCGTCCGCAATCTCTCGTTCACCTACCCGGGAGCCAAGAGTCCCGCGATCGAGAGCCTCGACTTTGCGGTCGAGCGCGGCGAGATCTTCGGTTTTCTCGGTCCGAACGGTGCGGGGAAGTCGACGACCCAAAAGGTCCTCATCAGGCTGCTGAGCGGCTATGCGGGTAGCGCTCGCGTGCTGGATCGCGATCTCGAGAGCTGGGGCAGCGACTACTACGAGTACATCGGAGTCGCCTTCGAGTTCCCCAATCACTACCTCAAACTCACAGGCCTCGAGAACCTCGACTACTTCCGCAGGCTCTACAGCGGATCCACGCGCCATCCGACCGAGCTCCTCGACCGAGTGGGTTTGGGGGAAGACGCCGACATGCGCGTGGGCCAATACTCGAAAGGCATGAAGAGCCGCCTCAGTATCGCCCGGTCTCTGATCGGCGAGCCTCAGCTGCTGTTCCTGGACGAGCCCACTTCGGGCCTCGATCCCGCCAGCGCTCGCAACATCAAGAGCCTGATCCGAGAGCTCGCGACCGCCGGCACCACCATCTTCCTGACCACGCACGACATGACCGTGGCGGACGAGCTGTGTGACCGCGTCGCCTTCATCGTCGACGGCCGACTCGAGATCGTCGAGAGCCCTCGCACCCTCAGGCTCGCTCACGGAGAGAGACGCCTGCGCGTCGAGTGGGAGGGTCCCGAAGGGGTCTGCGCAGATGAGTTCCCGCTCGAAGGCCTGGTCGACAACGCGGTGTTTCTCGAACGACTCCGCGACCCGAAGCTCCTATCGCTGCACACCCAGGAGGCCACGCTCGAGGACATCTTCATCGAAGTGACTGGTGCGAGCCTGACATGACCAGAGCACGCACGGCACCTGCGTGGACGAACGAGACCAACCGACTGCTCGCCACGATCTCGACCGACATCAGGCTTCAGGTCCGCAACGGCTTCTACGCTGCGGTCGGTTTTCTTCTCGTCGTCTACGTCGTGCTGATCAACCTCATCCCTCCCTTCGACTGGGCTTATGCCCTGCCCTCCTTGCTGCTCGGCAACCTGGCCGTCGCAACCTTCTTCTTCATCGCCGGCCAGGTCCTCCTCGAGAAGCAGGAGGGAACGATCACGGCACAAATCGTCACACCCCTGTCCTTCGGCATCCTGATCGGCTCCAAGGTCCTGACGCTGACCCTTCTCTCGCTGGTCGAAAACGGAGTCCTGGCCCTCCTGACGGTGGGTCTCGATATCGACTTTCTCGCGCTCCTCGCCGGTCTCACGTTGGCCTCGGCCGTTTATTGCCTGGCTGGATTTGCAGTGGTCAGCCGCTACGACTCGATCAACCAGTTCCTGCTCCCAGCTTTTCCCTGGGTCGCGCTCGCCAACCTGCCGATTCTCGACTCACTCGGCCTGTGGAGCTCCCCTGTGCTCTGGCTCCATCCGCTGCAACCCGCCATGACACTCCTCCATGGTGCCGTCGCCGGCATCGACCTGGTCCAGTGGCTCTATGGCCTCCTGGCGTCGCTGATGTGGATCTGCCTTCTGGTCGTCTGGTGCAGAACTCGCTTCGAGCGTCACATCGTCGCTCGCGTCGGAGTCGTCCCGGCATGAGTCACTCCGAGACCGCCGGATCATGAGCACTCTGAGCCAGTCCCTGCGCACGATCCGCGCGTTGGGTCCTATCGATCTGCGGCAACTCCGTCGCGACGCGATGCTGCCCTGGATCCTTGGTCTGCCAGTCCTCGTTGCGCTGTTGTTTCGCTTCGGTCTGCCAGCCGTCACGCCACCGATCGAGCAGCGTTTCGGGTTTGCGCTGACTGACTACCAGACGTTGATGGCGAGCTTCGTCGTCATGATGATGCCGATCATCTGCGGCACCGTCATCGGCTTCCTCTTGCTCGACGAGAAGGACGATCGGACGCTGATCGCGCTGCGCGTCACGCCACTCACTCCCGGCGCATACCTCGCCTACCGCGCCCTCGTCCCCATGATCCTCAGCATCGCCACCACTCCGTTGACGCTGGCACTCAGCGGGCTCGAGCAGCTCCCGCTGCACCTCACGCTCCTGGCGGCCCTCGGTGCCGCGCCACTGGCACCCTGCTACGCGCTGTTCGTCGGAGCCATGGCCGCAAACAAGGTGCAGGGGTTTGCCATCGTCAAGGCGGCCGGGATCATCAACTGGCCCCCGGTCGTTGCCTACTTCGTCCGTGACGAATGGCAGTGGTGGTTTGGGCTGTGTCCGACGTACTGGCAACCCAAGCTCTATTGGTCTTTGGCCGAAGGCTCTCTGCTCGCCGTGCCGGTCGCGCTCATCGGCCTTCTCTATCTCCTGGCGCTCTCGTGGTGGTTTCTCAGGCGCCTCCAACGAAGCCTCGGGACCACCACTTGACTCGAGGCCGTAGACAGCAGAGCGCTGCTAGGGTTCGCCGATCATGGCAACCACCTCCCTCGACCAGTCGCAATCAACGATCGAGCCTTTTCATCTCGACGTTCCGCAAGCCGACCTCGACGACCTGTCGCGCCGCCTCGAGGCAACGCGCTGGCCCGAAGCGGAGACCGTCGACGACTGGACTCAAGGCGTGCCGCTCGCGTACGTCCAGGAGGTTTGCGAGCACTGGGCGACACGCTACGACTGGCGTCAGCTCGAATCCCGCCTCAACGCACGGGGACAGTTCCGGACTCAGATCGACGGGCTGGGAATCCATTTCCTGCACGTGCGCTCACCACACCCGGACGCCAGGCCACTCCTGATCACCCACGGATGGCCTGGATCGATCGTCGAGTTCTTCGACGTCATCGGCCCATTGAGCCATCCGACCGATTTTGGAGGCCAGGCCGACGACGCCTTCCATGTGGTGTGCCCGAGCCTGCCCGGCTACGGCTTCTCCGACAAACCCCGGCGTCCCGGATGGTCGGTCGAGAGAATCGCCGACGCCTGGGCCAAGCTGGTGGCCCGGCTGGGCTACACCGAATACTTCGCTCAGGGAGGCGACTGGGGGGCTGCCGTTACGACCGCCATCGCTTTGCAGGACAGGGAGCACTGCCGAGGAATTCACCTCAACATGCCCACGGTCAGGCCCGATCCCGACACGATGAACGACCTCACCGAAACGGAGAAGGACGCTCTCGAGGGCCTCGACTACTACCGAAAGTGGGACTCCGGCTACTCCAAACAGCAGAGCACGCGACCGCAAACCGTGGGTTACGGCCTCGTCGACTCTCCGGCGGCCCAGGCGGCATGGATTCTGGAGAAGTTCTGGGCGTGGACAGACTGCGACGGTCATCCAGAGAACGTGCTCGGGCGCGATCAATTGCTCGACAACATCATGCTCTACTGGCTACCTGGCACCGGGGCCTCCTCGGCTCGCCTGTACTGGGAGAGCTTCGGCAAGGGAAGTCGAGATCCCGTCGAGATCCCGGTCGCCTGCAGCATCTTTCCCAGAGAAATCTTCAAGGCTTCCAGGCGGTGGGCGGAGAAGAGATACCGCAACCTGGTGTACTGGAACCGAGTCGAAAAAGGCGGTCACTTCGCCGCCATGGAGCAGCCAGAGCTCTACGTCAGGGAGATCCGCGCCGCGTTCCGAGAGATACGCGCTCGCTGAGCGCCAGCACCGCCGGTCGGCCGCATGAGCCCTGGACCCTCGCGCTGATAGCCTTGTCGGCGTCTCGACAATCTGAATCCAGCCAGTAACCACACCCCAATGTCGACGGGTGCTCTCATGCACTCTGTCCATCGGATCATCGAGGAGCGCCCGTGGCGGCCAAGAAAAAGCAGAAGCTCGAGCGATTTGTCGTTCTCGGGTCTTCCCAGTTTGCAGTCGCCGCGCTCGAAGCTCTTCGCGAGCAAGGCAGCACCCCGGAGTTGTTGGTCAACCGGCGCGTCGTCGATCCCGAGACCGGGGCCCGAACGAGGCGGTCTCCCGCCGCCCGCTGGGCGCGGCGTCACGACATTCCACGCCTCGTTCCTGAAGACCACAAGCGCGACGGCTGGGTCGACAAGGTCCTCGAGACCGCCCCAGACATGGTGCTGGCCCTTGGCTGGCACTCGGCGCTGCCGGCTCAGTTGCTCGAAGCGCCACCTCTCGGTTGCATCGGCCTGCACGCTTCCGCTCTGCCGAAGTATCGCGGCGCGAATCCGGTTCGAGCATGTCTCGCGGGCGGCGAATCATCTACCGGAGTCACGCTCTATCGCATCGAAGGGTCTGAGTGGGACGGCCCCATCCTGGCCAACGAGTCCCTCGACATCGGTGGGGACGAAACCTACGGCGAGCTACTGCCGAGAATCTCCGAGGTCGGCGGCCAGATGGCGGTCGAGCTCGTCAAGCGCTTCTCTGCCGGACGCAAGTTCACCGAAAAGAAACAAGACGTCGGCCGCACCACCAAAACCGCCCGTCTCGGCCGTCGACATCGCAAGCCACCGTGGTGGATGAAATCCGACAAGGTCTACGATCGCTTGCGCGCCTACTCTCCCGAGCCTGGCCTCGAGTGCTTCATTCGCGGCATGCGACTCGAGATCCTGCGCGGCAAGCCGATGGAGTGGATGCGACCGACCTTCGGAGATACCGGTACCTACCTGGGGCTCCGCACCGGCAGGATCGCCGTGCTGTGCGATGAATCCACGGTGTTCGGCATCGAACGGATTCGGCGGGTTGGTGAAGAGTCGGTCAGCGCCTCGCGCTTCGCCCGCGAGTATGACCTCAAGGTCGGCAGCTACTTCGTCTGAGTCTCAGTGGCACCCGAGATCCACCTTGTACTCGCGGACTATTGCATCGAAATGTCGCTATGAAAGAATCTCTCCGGAAACTGGCTCGAAGAGACCGGTTGACCGGATTTTTCGCTACGGCAACTCTCAACTCCCCCTGAACATCGAGGAGCCGCAAACCATGCGATCCATCGCGCGAACGACTGTCATACGACTCTTCGTCGTCCTCCTTCTCGTAGCTATGACCTCACCCGTCGCGGCCGAGACGATCGAGGACAAGGTTCCCTTCGAGCTCGATACCTGGTACGACATCGACGTCGAAGACGGACCGGTCACTGTTCACCGAATTCGCGTCCGTCTGCTCAAGGCCGGCGTCAAGTCAAAGATCTTTCGCCCTGGAAAGTCCCAGTACACGAGCGACGTCCGTGTAGAGATCGAGTACACCAACGAAGCGTCGAGAGACTACGAGGCGAAACTCTCCGTCCACTGGCTCGACGAGGACGGCAACATCATCGACGGCGTAGTCGCAAAAGAAGACTTCGACGACGACGAACGGCACGAAACGACCAGCAACACGCTCTCGACCCTGACCTACGGTCTCGACGTCGCCAAGTACCTCGAGTACGACATCCGCTGGTAGCCCGCTCAGTCCTCGTCGCCCAGAGCCGCCAGGACTGTCTGACCGCGGACCGAGAGCTTGTAGCCGACCTTCAGGCTCTCGGTCAGGCCCAGCTCCTTGAGCCTGCGTACGAGCGGCTTGAAGCGCTTCTTCTCCATACCGATCTGCTCCCCCAGGTCCGCTGCGAGAGTTGCCGGCTGATCGGCGATCAGCTGCAGAGTCGCGCGTGTCCAAGGTCCCGTAGGACTCGAACGATCCCAGCGGTCGAGTCGTGACCTGATGGTCTCGATCTCTTCTTCGTCTGGAACACTCTCGCGCAGCGCGATCCGCGGATCTTCGCCAAGGTAGCGCAGCGACACTCGGTACAGCTGTCCTTGGCGACCTGCCAGAGCGCCGTGGAGCTCGTCGACGTTCGCGTAGCCCGCCAGTCGCGCCTGTTCCGAGTCGACGTCTTGCAACTCGACCGGCTGGACGTCGTCGATGGCGAGCTGGCCTACCGCAGTCAGAAGCGTTCCGCCCCGCTTGACCGTAGGCCGACGCCACCGCCTGAAGGCCAGAGTGACGTCGCCAGTCTTGATCGCATCGAGAGTGGCTATGTTGATCAGCATGCTGTGGTCTCACTCGCTCTTCTGTCTGATTCTCTGACTCTTCCCTCTGATCCGCATCGAATCGCTGCCTTCGAAGTCTCATCAGCGGATCCGGCGACATGCCAGAGCACGAACCGAAGCCTGTCTCGCGGCTGCCGAACTCACGCTACACTGATTTCATGTCGACTCCATGCCTCGCCTACCTCCGGCGCGAACGGCGTATTGCCCTTTGGGCTTTCGCCGCCGCCGTCGTGACACTGTTGCCGAGCCTCCTGGCCGCGCAACCATCAGATCTGAGAACGAGCTCCGATCGTCCGAACCTGCAGGGCGTCTGGACCAATGCGTCACTCACGCGACTGTCGCGACCTCGCAACATCGAAACGTTGGTCCTCTCCCCCGAGGAAGCAGACCGACTTGCCGACGGTCACTTCCACAACGTGCGCGCGCGCAACGAGTTCACGAAGAGCGACCCGAACCGCGACGCCCCCGAGGTCGTCGAGAGCCTGCCCCCGGTCGGTAACTACAACGCGTCCTGGGTCGACCCCGGCAGCACGTATGCCGTCGTCAAAGGAGAGATCCGATCGTCGTGGATCGTCGACCCACCTGACGGTCGAGTCCCGTATCGCGAGCACATCATCGAAGGCCGACGCGGGCGCGGCGAGCTCCGCCGTTTCCCGTCCGACCCCGAGATCTTCTCGCTCGGTGAGCGCTGTCTGCTGGGCTTCGGCAACACCGGCGGGCCACCCATGCTCAACGTGCTCTACAACAACTTCTACCGCTTCGTGCAGACCGACGATCACCTCTTGATCGTCGTCGAGATGGTTCACGACGCCCGCATCGTGCGCATCGACTCGAAACACGGACCTGACGCCGATCGTCGATGGCTAGGTGACTCGATCGGCCACTGGGATGGCGACACGTTGGTCATCGAAACGACCAACTTCCACCCGGCGCGATCGAGCGGTTCGGTTCCCCTCTCAGCCGATGGCCTCGTCACCGAGCGCTTGACGCGCACGTCGCAGGACGAGCTCCTCTACGAGTTCACGGTCGACGACGACGCCAACTACGAGCGTAGTTTTCGCGGCGAGATGTCCTTCAGGGCCGTCGACGATCGGCTCTACGAATACGCCTGCCACGAAGGCAACTACGCGATGGGTACGATGCTGCGAGGGGCTCGGCTGCTCGAGCAGGAAGCCACTCGCCCCTGAGTGCCAGCCAGCTCCTGAAGTCTGTCGCCTTGTGGTCTCTGCGCATGAGGTCGTTGACGATGCCTATATGACACGTCACAATATATCGGAAGACGTCATATCGTTCTCGGCTCCCACTGCAGACACACCCCGGACGGCACGCATATTCGATGTTCTCTCCCGAGCTCAAGAAGGGCAGTCTCGACCTCCTGGTCCTCGCGCTGTGCAGCGAAGAAGACCTTCACGGCTACGGCATCGGAAAGCGCATCGAAGAGCGGTCTGAAGGCAGGCTCGTCTTTCGCGTGTCTACGCTCTATCCCACGCTCAAGCGGCTCGAGGAGAAGAAGCTGCTCGCGGGTCGATGGGTCGAGCGTCCACCCGAGCGCCGGCGCCGCTACTACAAGATCACCGCTCGAGGGCGACGCGAGCTCGAGCAGCAGCGCGATCTCTGGAGCCACTACGTCTCGACCATAACCAGCGTCCTGGCACCCAGGAATGCCTGACCTGCCCCCACCGGGTGCACCGCCCGCATCCTGGAAGCGCTACGTCGAGAGGCGCCTCGAGGAGGAGGGCCTCACTGCTGACACCGATCCCGCCGTCATCGAGGAGCTCGGCACTCTGCTGGAGGACACCCTTGCGGAGGTTCTGGCCGAAGGTGACCCAACCGCAAACCGCACAAAAAGTGTCGACCGCCGATCGCAATCCGAAGTCGAGCAACTCGTCGAGCGTCGGTTCGGGAACTTCTCGGAGCTTGCCAGGGACCTTGGGAGGCCGCGCCACCGGGCGCCGGCGCACGCCGAGCCAGCAGCCCCGGCCTTGGCCAATCCGCCGTCACCGTCCGCCCCGCG
>JANQPS010000526.1 GCA_028285365.1 Thermoanaerobaculia bacterium
CCCTGTCGACGTAGTAGCGCTCCTCGAGCGTCAGCCTCGAGTCGAGGTTGTTGAGACCCTGGTTGAAGTCGTTGCGATCGAGTCCCGTCCGGCTGGGGCCGAGTTGCGCGAAGCGCCTGAGCCCCAGCGTCGGTTTCCCTCGAGAAGCGTCGAAGGCCTGGGTGAGCTCCGCGCGGTCGCGGGTCCAGGTGGTGACCATCTCGAGGTCGTCGCCGTCATAGCGGACCACGGCCATGCGGTCCTCGGGCCCCATGGCCTCGAGCTGCGCAATCATCCGATCGATGACTCGCTCGCGGTCGTACTTGAACGTGAACACCTGATCCACGAACACCAGGAAGTTCGTCTTGACGGGAGTACCAGCCTCCAGCGACGGTATGCCGGCCACGTCGGCACCTGAGCTGTCTCCGGTTCGAACGAGCCCGTCCGCAACCTCGGAGAAGAACTCGACGGGCCTGACCTCACCGTCCACGAGAAGCTCGAAGTCGCTGGGCTCGAGGCCGGTAACGCGGTTGCCCTGTCGGTCGGTGACCACTGCCTCGACGTTGACGACGCGAACGTCGACCACCTCCGAGAACACAGGCGGAGCCTGACGACCCTGCTGAGCCAAGGCACCTCGAGACGTCATTTGAGCCATCAGTGTGGTGGTCATGGCTAGGAACAGGAGGGTCAGGGCTCTCGGGAGCCTCGAACGATCCCATCTGAAGTCACCCGACATCGGAGCTCCTTCTCTGCTTGGCCAGTTGATAGACCGGACCGGGTCCAGCGCCGAGGTCCAAAGACCCACGAAGGGCCCGCTGGACGACCTCGATCCCTTGTTCCACCGACATCTCGAGCGGCAGCGCGCGCGCGAGGTTGACTGCGATCGCCGACGACAGGGTACAGCCGGTTCCCCGGTCGTCAGGAGTCGCGATCCGTTGGTGCTCGAAACGTCTCGTCCGCTCGCCATCGTATAGAAGGTCGACAATCGTGTTCCCGTCACCATGTCCCCCTTTGACGAGCACCGCGGACGCACCAAAACCGTCGACGAGCGACCGTGCGGCTGCCACCTGCTCGGCAAACGTCGCCGTAGGCAGACCTGTGAGCTCTTCCAGCTCGCCGAGGTTGGGGGTCATGACCGTGGTCCTTCGCAGAAGACGACGTAGGGCAGGTAACAAATCACCGTTCGAGAACAAGCGGGTGCCTGTCGAAGATTCCAGAACGGGATCGACGACCAGCGGGAGGGGTGCATGGCCCTCGAGGACCTCGGCGACCGCGTCGGCACTCTCGGGACTGCCAAGCATGCCGATCTTGATCGCATCGGCTCCTACATCCGTGAGAACCGCCTCGAGTTGCGCGGCGATGCTTGCCGGCGGCGTGACGTCGATCCGCGTCACCTCCACGGTGTTCTGAGCCGTCAGGGCCGTCACTACTCCCGTACTGAAGGCTCCCAGCGAGTCGAAGGTTCGTACGTCAGCGAGCAGGCCGGAACAGCCGCAGGGATCGAGCCCCGCAACGGACAGCACGCGCGCCGGACGACCTGTCATGCCCAGTTCAGACCGATTCCGCGGCGTGTCGACTTCGACCCCGCAGCCACAGCGCCAGAACCAGTACGACGATGGCGATGCTGATTCCCTGGGCCAGCGTCAGCGGCCCCAGAAGCCGGTCGTCCTTGGCACGCAGGAACTCGACGAAGAAGCGCTCGACCGACAACAGAGCAAACACGCTCAGCGCGAGGAGCCCGTCCCAGGCGGTCTTGCCGGTACGACGCCTGGCCCACAGCCAGATCGCGCCCGCAATCAGAGTCTCGTAGACCTGTGTCGGATGCACGGGAATCAGTGCGTTCGCCTCGACGCCAGCGGGTATTTCGACGTCGAAGTTCCGCTCCAGGGCAGCTGCGGTCGTCGGAATGGGTCCTTCGGGGAATGTCATGCCCCACGGCAGAGTCGTCGGGATGCCGTAGTCGTCTCCCACGAGGAGACAACCGACGCGACCGATGGCGTATCCGACCGCGACACCGGGAGCTACGGTGTCAGCGGTGCGCGCAAACGGCAGGCCGCGCAGTCTGATCATGAGACTCACCGCCAGCGTGCCACCGATCAGGCTCCCGTAGTAGACGATCCCTGCCCGATTGAGCAGCAATCCCCAATCTCCGTAGAGCGCCGCGTAGTAGATCTTGCCGCCCACGATGCCACCAATTGCCGCAGCTAGGAGCAACGTGTTGGCATCGTCCTCTCCCCCGATCTTGAGACGCTTCATCCCCCACCGCATCTGCAGGAACGCGCCGAACAAGGCTGCAACCAAGAGCACCCCGAAGGGGCTCACCGAAAACGGGCCGACACTGAAAAGCTCAGAAATCATGATGCTCGAGGGTGCTGCCCATGTCCCAGGGCATCAGTTGGTCGTTGGCGTTCTCGGGAGGTGTCAGAGGGCTCGAGGGCGCCCACACCAGCCAGGGTCCATCGTGTCCGGATCACGAGACCGAAAGGAGCGCGAATCGTAACAGGGCACGAGCCGACCCTCGACCGCCGGTTCTCCTCCCCTGTTCGTGCGCTACGCTCGCCGCAATGATCTCTGCCCTCACTCGTGAACGGCTCAGCGAGCTCGAAACCTGGCTCTCCGAGCGCCCCAAGAAGGGCCGCTGGCTCATCGTGACTCACGACAATCCCGATCCTGATGCGCTCGCGGCAGCTCTTCTCCTGGGCAAGCTCCTGCGCACCGGGTATCGCGAAAAGGTCACCCTGGCTCATGGAGGCCTCATCGGGCGCGCGGAGAACCAGGAGATGGTCAAGGTTCTGAACATACCGCTCAGTCGTCTGAGATCGCTGAATCCGAAGAACTACCAGCACCTCGCGATGGTCGACTGCCAGCCCGGTACTGGCAACAGCAGCGTTCCGCCGAGTCTGCCGGTCGATCTGGTGTTCGACCACCATCCCCTGCGCAAACAGACCTCGAGCGTTCCGTTCGCCGACGTCAGGGTGGGTTACGGCGCGACGGCCAGCATCGTGGCCGAGTACGTCCTCGCGAAGTCGATCGAGCTGACCAAACGTGAGGCCACTGCCGTCGTCTACGCCCTGCGCACGGAGACACTGGACTTCAGCCGCGAGTCTCTAGGGCAAGACCGGGACCTCTACCACTACTTCCACGCTCGAGCCGACAACCGGGCGCTCGGTCGGATTCAGTATCCACGGCTTTCGGTCGACTACTTCGCAACTCTCTCGTTGGCGTTGCGCAACCTCGAGACGGTCGACTCTCTGATCGTCAGCCACCTCGGGCCCGTCAGCCAGCCAGACATCGTTCCGGAGATCGCGGACCTCTTGCTGCGTATGGAAGGCAAGACGTGGGCACTGAGTACAGGCGTTCACGAGGATCGCGTGTACGCCTCGCTGCGCACGACCAATTCGAGGGCCCACGCTGGATCACTCATGCGCCGCCTGCTCGGGCGCCGTGGTCGTGGCGGTGGCCATGGCGTTCTCGCCGGAGGCTGGGTTCCTATACCGGCCAAAGGAGAGTGGCAGGAAGCTGAAGCCGAACTTGCGGTTCGTCTCGCCAGGCTGCTGCGCAAAGACCCGGAGAAGCTCGCCCGCCTGGACCTCCTGCCGACGCTCTGAGGCCGCCTTGCTGGTCTTGTGAAGTCGAAGTTCGGAGCTGATACCTCACCTGGGCAGTCGTTGATCAACGGTGGTGCCCCCGACAGGTAGCGGATTTGCTCTGTTGGCGAGGGATCGTGGGTCGCAAGAGCACGTCGTCGGAGTCCGCATATAGAGCATTCGAGATATGCTCACCCCATGAAATGGCACACACCTACGGACGCAATGCGCAGACGCTGGCGCGAGCAGCGCGAAGCCGGTGCGCGAGCTGCTGAGGACGCGCGCCGCCGAGGCCATCCGCGCAACCCGCATGGTCTGCCGTCCATCCAGAGCCCCTCGACGCCAGCCACAACCCTCGGTCCCTCCGCCACATCCATACCGCTCGCTGCAAAAGTCTACGGCCGTCTTGCCTTTGGCCCGCGAACTGGCGACATCGCAGCTTTCGAGGCACTGGGTGCCACCGACGACCAACGGCTCACGGCTTGGGTCGACCAGCAGCTCGCTCCCCACACGATCGACGATTCGTCGACAGACGCTCGTCTCGTGGCCGCGGGCTACCAGACGCTCGACAAGACGATCGAACAGCTCTGGGCCGACCACCAGAACTCTGGCAATGGCAGCGTGCACATGCAGCCGCTCGAAGAGACCGAAGCGGCGACGTTCCTGAGGGCCTGCTGGAGTCGCAGACAGCTCTTCGAGGTCCTGGTCGACTTCTGGCACACGCACTTCAGCGTCTACGGCCAGAACTGGGCCATAGGGCCCGTCTGGGTCCAGTACGACCGCAATGTCATACGTGCTCACGCACTGGGCAACTTCCGACAGATGCTCGAGGCCTGCGCGAAGTCGACCGCGATGCTGCACTACCTCGACAACTACCTGAATTCGGAAGACGGCCCGAACGAGAACTACGCGCGTGAGCTCTTCGAACTCCACACACTCGGGGCGGATGCCTACTTCGGAGTCGTCGATCCAGGCACGGTTCCGCTCGATGGCCAGGGACGGCCCGTCGGATTTGTCGATCGGGACATTCAGGAAGCGACTCGTTGCCTGACCGGCTGGACCTACGACTTCGACTACTGGCAGGCACCCTTCTCCGACACAGGCGGCTACTTCTACCACGACGCTTGGCACGACTCGGGCCCGAAGACCGTGCTCGGAGTCGACATACCGGCTGGTCAGGGACCCGAACAGGACGGTCTCGACGTCCTCGACCTCATCGCGTCTCATCCTGCAACGGCACGTCACCTGGCCCTCAAGCTGTGCCGTCGCCTGATCGCGGACTCCCCACCCGAGAGAATCGTCGACGAGGCCGCCACGGTGTTCACCGACTCGTGGCAGGCACCCGACCAGATTCGGCAGGTTGTCCGCGCCATCGTTCTCTCGCCAGAGTTTCGTGACACCTGGGGCGCGAAGGTGAGGCGGCCGTTCGAGATCGTCACCGCCGCGAAGCGCGCCACCGGCATGGAGCTTCCCTACGAGACGAGCGCCCAGCTGTACGACTGGTTTCGCTGGGTGTACTCGCAGACCGGGCACGAGCTGTTCGGCTGGGAGCCTCCCAACGGTTACCCCGATGTCGCCGGAGCCTGGTTGTCGACCACTCCGCGAGTGCTGACCTGGAAGATGACCAACTTCATCGTCGACTACAACTGGGATCTCGACGAGTGGCGGGTCGATCTCACGGCAGCCACCCCGCCAGGCGTCCGTTCAGCCAACGCGCTCGTCGACTACTGGATCGACCGGGTCTTCGCACGGGAGATCGACGACAGCCACCGCGACGAGCTGGTCGAGTTCATGGCGCAGGGTTATCTGCCTCATCTCGACCTGCCGCTCGACTCCGACGAGTCGGTCCAGAGTCGACTTCAGGCTCTGGTGGGTCTGATGTTCTGGATCCCGGAGTTCTTCGAGCGATGACGGACCAGCAGTCGCAACTCTTGCCCTGCACGGTCGACGCCATTCTCGCGGCCGTAACCACACTCCATGACGAGCCGCGACGGCGCTTCCCTCGTCAACGATCCCGTCAAAGACCTCACGGAGGAGGGCCCTCGTGACTCGAAGTCATCATCACCACGCCGAACACCGCGGCCAGTCTTCGGCCAGGCGCTCGTTGAGCCGACGCGGGTTCCTGTCTGGCTGCTCTACCGCAATCGCGGCACTCGCCGGCTCCCGTTTCAACAGTCTCGTGTTTGCAGGCGAGCCGTCGGAGAGTGACGAGATCCTGCTCGTGGTCTTCTTACGCGGCGGGATGGACGGTCTGAACCTCCTGCCCCCCATCGACGGGCCCGGCCGTGGCTACT
>JANQPS010000549.1 GCA_028285365.1 Thermoanaerobaculia bacterium
CTCACGAGTTGCGGTGGCAACGACGGTCACCATTTGGCCTGCGCCAGGCGGCCCGTCGGGGTCCTTCACTTCGTTCAGGATGACATCGAGTTCGGGATGAGAAGGGATGGTGTTCGGAAGGAGGCCGCCGAGTTGAACTCACGAGTTGCGGTGGCAACGACGGTCACGATTTGGCCTGCGTCAGGCGGCCCGTCGGGATCCTTCACTTCGTTCAGGATGACGCGAACGGTTTATCCCCGTGTCATGCTGAGCGTTAGCGAAGCACCTCGTCCGGAACGCGACGTGTCGCCAGCGCGTCACCGTCATCGCCAGAGCTCCGACTAACAGCCCTTTCCACCTCACACTCCCAGGGCCGCAAGCCCCTCTCGATCCAGGAAGTGCGTGGTGGGACCCAACTGTTCGACGGCTCTGACCAGGCGTCCGCGCAGGCCCAGGACTTCGTCTCCCACCTGTACCAATCGTCGATTGGGCTGGGCGTAGGGCGCGACGCGGCGTAGCTCGGCGGCGGACTCTTCTACGTCGCCGCCTTTGGCGACTCGCGTCAGCAAGGCGCACGCTGTCGAGCGCGACACTCCTGCGTAGCAGTGGACGAGGAGCCTCCCGCCGTCCGGCTGCCAGTCGTCCACGAACTCGAGGAGCTGCTCGACGTGCTCGCGCTCGGGTAACACGCCGAAGTCGTCATGTCGCGAGATGTCGTGAACGGCGAGGCGCAGGTGGTTGTCGACCGACACCTCAGGAGGTCGATCTGGCTGCAGCGCGGGCTGGATGATCGAGACGAGATGCGACGGCGCAAAGTCGCGAACGCGCTTCGGCATCTCGAAGAGACCCGTGATGATGATCTCGCTCGTGGTGACTTCTCCTCAGACAGAGGAAACTCGAGTCAGTCTTTGACCCGATACGCCAGCACGGCGTTTCCTGGCATCTGACCGAACAGGCTGTAGCCCGACTGCACGAGCAGGAGATCGCCCGCCAGTTGCACGCCGGAGTTGTCGATCGAGCCGCCATGCGCGTCGATGCCGTTGACCGCCTCGAACTCCTTGACGGTGTGGTCCTGCCACAGGACCTCACCGGACTCCGCGTCGAAGGCAAAAACCCGACCGTCGAGCGATGCCGAGAAAACGAGCGTCTCGTTGGACATGGGAGCTGCCGAGAAGCTGTACTGGAAGGGGCAATCGGGCCACGGGGTCTCGCTGCTACGCAGAGCCGCCATGTCGAGCTCGCAGCCGCGCTCGGCCTTGTGCTCCCATTCGACTTCGCCAGTCTCGAGATCGAGGGCGTAGACGCCCGGCCGCGGCGTGTAGCCTGGGCGCGGGAACGGTGGGTCGGCCATCGGCACAAAAACACGATCACCAGAAACGGTGATCCCCCAGTGGACGCCACCCAGAGCGGACCCGTCGCTGATGCGGTTCTGCCAGAGGACCTCACCGGTGTCGGGATCGAGGGCGTGCACCTCACCGGACTTCTGACCGGCAACCACGATGTCGCGACCGCTCGAGCTCGTCGCGAGCACGGCGGCGGCCCCGAAATCGAAGTCCGGACCGTTCTCCTCGGGACAGTTCGGGCCGGCGCGACGTCCGCAAGCCATGTTCCACGCATCGTTGCGGGTGCCCTGGAACGACCAGCGGATCGCACCCGTCCTCATGTCGAGCGCCACGATGGAGTCGCTGAGATGAGTCGCAGGTGACGAGGTGTTCTCACCCGTGCCCACGTAGATCTGTCCGCGCTCGGCGTCGACCGTAGGAGTCGTCCAGACGGGGATACCCGAGGGTCCCCACTGCTGCACTCCCTCGCTGGAAATGTAGGTCTTGACCGCGTCTTTGGTCATGTGGGTCGTCCAGAGGATCTCGCCAGTGGCGGCGTCGAGCGCAAGCACAGCGCCGTGCCCCTTGCAGCACTCGAACTTGGGGTTGGTCGCGAGCACCACGTCGAAGCCACTGAGCGGGACAAACAGTCGGTCGCCGTTCTCGTCGCTGTAGGGAGCCGGGGTGCCGGTGGTCGCGGACGACTCGAACAGCTTGACGGACTGCTCCCAGAGCGGCTCGCCTGTGTGCGCGTTGATGGCAAAGACGGTGGCCGCGATGTCGCCCACGAACAGAGCGGTCTGGCCTCCCGCCTTACCCAACGCCATCGACGTGCGCAACGTGGCCCCCGTGTCGTAGTCCCATTTGATGCAGCCGGTTTGACGATCGAGGGCGTAGACCGGACCCGAGATCGCCGCAACAAAAACCGTGTCCTCGGTGACCACTGGCTGCGAGCGCGCGTCAGCCACGTCGGGCAGCGCAAACACCCAGGCCAGCTCGAGGTCACCCACGTTGTCTTTTGTGATCGTGGAGTTGGGCTGATAGCGGGTGTTCTCGGCGTCAGGACTCCAACCGCGAAGCTGCAGCACGTCGGTCGAAATGGAGGTCGAAACGCCAGTCGACTCACAGCGCGCCGTTGCTGGCATGGCGTCTTTCTCTTTGGCGGCACCAGACGAGAGGTAGTTGGCCACCGCAAACATCTCGGAAGACGACAACATTGCGGCCTGCTCCTGCATCTTGCCGGCAGTCATCGACGTCAAGACCTGGTCCTGACTCATCTGCTGCAAGGCACCGAGCAAGGGGCCCTCGGACCGACCGCTGTTGCGATGACAGCTGAAACAGTGCTGACGAAAGAGCCCCTCGCCGTCGGGCTCGTCTGAGGCGGCAACACCTTCCTGGGCAACGGCCATCGGTGCGAGGACCGCTAGACACAAGGCACTCGCAACCAGAACGGACCACGATCGTGAGCTGTTGGTGAACTGCATGAAGGACCTCCGAGTCATCCTGAAGCGCCATCCGCGGCGCGCCAAAGAACGCCGAGCATATCGACTCTCATGCTCGCCCCACTGCGGCCGAAGAGTAGTATCGAGCGACAGCCCTCGTCATCCAGTCAATGTCATCGCCGATCACGCCCCAGAGGGGCTGAGAGGAGTCACCATGCGCTCGCGAAACAAGCAACACGTCGTCCTCATGACCGCCATCACTGCGTGCCTGGTGATCTTCGTCGCGCCGGCTACATCGGCTCAGACGACGGCGGAATGGTCGGTCCAGGTGGGACTCGAGTACGTCATCACGCCCGACGTGACCTATCTGCAAGCGGACGGCTACGAATCGAAGCTCGACGTGTACTCGCCGCGCGACACCAGCCAGAAACGCCCCACCGTGATCTACATCCACGGCGGTGGCTGGGTCGGTGGTGACAAAGACGCGCGAACCTTCCAGGTCCTGCCCTACCTGCAGATGGGGTTTGCCGCCGTCAACGTCGAGTACCGTCTGGCGCGCGAAGCCCTGGCGCCGGCCGCCGTGGAGGACTCACGATGCGCGCTGCGCTGGGTGA
>JANQPS010000561.1 GCA_028285365.1 Thermoanaerobaculia bacterium
CGGACGTGGCGTCACTGACGCTCCTCGTCCGGGGAGTTGGTTCAGGTCATGGTGATCCGCTGGTCACCCGTCCAGGCAGCGATCCCGACACCTTGACAGAACACCTATCGATGACACCAGAAATCGAGCTCGCTCAGAGCTCGTCAAGATAAGGAACCGCAACCATGAAAGTCACAACGATCCTGACCGTCGCCGCCCTTGCAGCGGCGCTCGGCACCACCGATATCCACGCCTACGCCACCAACGGATGGTGGAACCAGAACACGGTCGGCATGCACGCCTCGGCCGCCAGCTTCCCGCCCGGCAACTCGTTTCGCAACTCCATGCCGGACACGTTCTCACGTTTCAACGACAACCCCAGCGAGTTTCGACTCAACATCAACTTCGGCGACAACAGTGTCTCGCGGGCCAACTGGCAGAGCGAGATCTGGGCGACCAACAACTGGAAGTGGGGAAGCTCGCCCGCCGTCGAGCTGAGTCGTTACGGCCTCAACGGCCGCATCAAGGCCAGCGACATCATCTTCAAGGCCAACCACAACTGGACCTCGTCGGTTCTGGCCACCAACGTCAGCGCCTACGGCGGTGGTGGTCGTTCCTTTCGCAGTGCGCTGATGCACGAGCTCGGTCACACCGCGGGACTGGCCCACGAGGGCGACGAGTACAACATCATGGGAGAAGACCACTGGCACATGCACCGCTGGCGGAACCAGGCCCGCACCTATCTCGGCGAAGATGCGAGTGACGGGCTGGTGGCGATCTACGGTCGCAAGAGCGGCGCCTCCATCGAAGATCTGAGCGTCGCGCACTTCAAGCGCATCGGCACCCTCTCCGGGGGTTATTCGGACCACTTCCGCACCAAGATGGCCAACGCAGGTGGCTCGGAGCTCAACTACACGGCCTTCAGCGGCATGCGGCGCTACAACGTGTCGAAGGGCCAGCAGGTCCAGGTGGAGTTCAGCTACGAGAACAACGGCGAGACCACCAAGAACGGAATCGCGATCGGCTTCTACATCTCGACGAACGACCTGGTGACGACGGGTGATCAGCTGATCGCCACCCGCGTCTTCAATCTGTCACCCGACAACGTCGCCACGCGTTGGGACACGCTGACGATCCCCAACAACCTCAACTCGGGTCAGACCTACTACCTGGGAGTCGTCATCGATCGCACCAACGCCTTCGGCGAGGTGGACGAAGACAACAACCGGGCTTTCCACGTCATCCGAGTCAACTGAACCCGGGTCCATCGAGGCCGAGTCGGCTGGGGTCGCGCACCGAGTCGCTCGAGGGATTCCGAGCCGACTGGTGTTCTGGCACTCACTCGGCAGTCGACAGCCGCCGAGGGGTTTCGGCAAAGGGGGCGCTACCGTGTGGGTGGCGCCTCTCTGTCGTTGAGTCGTCCTTGTACATGGAGGGCCGCAAAGACCAATCATCGGAGTCCGGCTTCCTCGAGCCATTCTGCGACTGAGCTTGCGAGCTCGGCGTTGGCTTCGAGATTCGGGTGGCCGTCGAACGGCGAGATGGCGAGCTCGCGCCAGTCTCGGCCGCGAAAGTCGTCCCAGCCGAAGTGGTGGGTGACCCCCGACTCGTCGAGGACCTCGTCGAGCCTGGCGCGCGGCCTGGCGAAGAGGTCGTATCGGAGGGTGTCGAACGTGGGCATGACGTAGATTCCGAGGCTGGCGCCCCGCTCCGCGGCGATGCCTTGCATTGCCGCGAGCTCGTCCTGAACCGCGATCCAGCCGGGATAGCTCGCTTGATAGGCAGGTCCCAGGAGGTGAGACAGCTCCGAGCCTGGCACCACGATCCCCCACACCTTGAGCTGCAGGGCGACGCGCACCGAGATCAGCTGCAGGGCCGTACTCTGCTGGAGCAGGCGAATGGCTCGTACCAGCAGCGACTGCTTGTATTCACGGTTGTCTTCGCTGGAGACGGTCGTCGTGGCGACCACTTCCGCGCTCGCCGTGACCGATCTCCGTCCGCCATAGACGTCGTTGTAGTTGTAGAGCAGCAGGACGATATGTGGTCGGAAACGGTCGATGTGCTCACGGAGGAGCTCGAGCTGGTTCCAGGTGTTGTCTCCCGGGCGAGCGGCGTTGAGCACCTGGACTGGTCTCGTCGGACTCGAGAGATTCTCTTCCAGAAGGGTGGACCACAGCAGGTTGCGCGGGACTCCCGGCGAATAGGCCATGGAGTCACCGAGGACGAGTACACGGAAGGAGTCCTCGCTGGCGACGATCGAAGCCGGATCGTCGCGCGAGGCGTTGTCGATGGTCGTCGTGGCGGCGAAGTCGACGGCCTTGGCGAGGCGAGTGGTCAGTTCCAGGGCCATGGACCCCAGGACGAGGCCGGGTACGGCCCAGGCAAATGTGCGAAGACCTTGCCTGAAGAGTCGACGGACGGAGCTGGGCGAATAGCTGTTGGTGTTCATCTCAGAACTGGAAGTAGATGAACTCTTGTCCGCCTGTGGCACCAAACGCGACGATGCAGCCGATCAGCACGACAGCGACCGCAAGTCCCGTGATGCGGCCCACGCGGTCCCATAGCTCCAAACCGTAACGGTGTTTGAAGAGCATGACCAAAACCACCCCGAGGCTGAGGAACGCGGTGTCGCGGATGACGCTGACCGGCATTGCGGAAAGCTCCGTCGGCCACTGCGTGAGGGCCAGGGCGAACGCTCCGAGCTGGTGTGGCTCCTGAGCCCTGAAGATCGCCCAGCCCACGAGTGTGAGGAGCTGCATCACGCTGACGGCTGTGAGTTTCGAGAGCCACCCGGTGACGCGAGGTTCACCGCTAGCGCCAAAGACGACCCGATAGACGATCAGGATGGCGCCGTGGAACGCACCCCACAGGACGAAGTTGAAGCCGGCACCGTGCCACAGCCCTCCGAGGAGCATGGTGATCATCAGGTTGCGTGCGACGAAGAAGCGTCCGCCTCGATTGCCGCCGAGCGGGATGTACAGGTAGTCGCGCAGCCACGTCGAGAGCGAGACGTGCCAGCGGCGCCAGAAGTCGCTCGGCGAGCGTGCAAAGTAGGGCAGCTTGAAGTTCTCGATCAGCGAGATGCCGAACAGTCGCGCGACCCCGCGCGCGATATCCGTGTAGCCAGAGAAGTCGCAGTAGATCTGAACGGCGAAAGCCGCGACACCGACCGTCAGCTGCCAACCGTTGGGTTGTGGCTGGTCGAGCGTCGCGGCGACGAGGCCACTCAGATTGTCCGCAACGACGAGCTTTTTGTAGAAGCCCCAAAGCACCAGCAGCAGGGCGGGCCCGACGCGCACGGTGCTCCACGAGGGGTTGCGCGTGAGCTGCGGCATCAGCCGTCCGGCTCGCTCGATCGGCCCAGCCACGAGCTGTGGGAAGAACGACACGTAGAGCGCCACGTCCCACACGTTCCGTCTGGCTTTGATCTGGCCCCTGAAGACGTCGATGGTGTAGGCCATCGACTGGAAGGTGTAGAACGAGATGCCCATCGGCAGCACGAGATCGAGCGTCCAGGGGTTGGCGGCAAGACCGACGAGTCCCAGGAGCTGGGTCAGGCTCTCGCTGAAGAAGTCGAGGTACTTGAAGAGGGCGAGGACACCGAGGTTCACGCTGACGCTGAAGATCAGAAGCTGACGCCGTCTCGGGGTTCGACGAGCTTGTCCTGGTCCGTGCGCTTGATCCACTTCCTCGAGGCTGCGAGCGACCCACCAGTCGACCACGACCGAGAGAGCCAGTAGTCCTAGAAACCGGACGTCCCAGAAGCCATAGAAGACGACGCTGGCGGCCAACAGCACCCAGCGGTGCAGGCCGAAGCGCGCCAGCCCCCAGTAGAGTGCCAGCACGAGGGGCAGGAAGACGACAAATGTCCAGGAGTTGAAGAGCACGGAGAGAGCTCATAGAGAGCGCCGAGGGAAGCGCGTCAGAGAGTCGTGTGCACCAGACTCCCGATCGGGGTCGAGGACGTTGGCGCGGTGGACAGGC
>JANQPS010000454.1 GCA_028285365.1 Thermoanaerobaculia bacterium
GTGTGCTTCCTGGTGGCGAGCGTCGCAGTGATGGTCGCAGGGGTCTCGGGATCAGCGGTGGCCGACTACGACGCGGACGGCGTTCCGGACGACGTCGACAACTGCACCCATGTCCCCAATCCCAGTCAGGCCGATCAGGACTCGGATACGATCGGCAATGCCTGCGACCCTGATCTGAACAACGACTGCCTCGTGGATCAGGCGGACCTCGACATCTGCTTTCCGCTGGTCGGGGGCTCCAACCCGAGCTGCGACTTCGACGAGGACGGCCAGGTCACCGGAGGCGACATCGGGATATTGGGTAGCTACGCGGGCGGTCCGCCCGGGCCGAGCGCCTCCGGGGTCTGCGATCCCGCCCCCGTTCCCTCGCTGAACCCCCTGCCCCTGACGCTCCTGGTCGCGGCGATCGTCCTCGCCGGGCTCGTCGCACCGCTTCTCCGCCGCCCCCGATCGCCGCACGCGTGAGATCCCGCCACCCACGAGTCCGGGGCACGCCTGGTGCGGCTGAGCGTCCACGACATGCTCTTGCTGGATGGCGCGCTGCGCCTCGCTGATGGACCTACGCAGCTTTCTGACGGGATTGCCTGAGCCGCTGCATGGGTGTCCTCTTGCCGCGCGGGCGGTGGGGTCGCTCGTGATTGCAGGGCTCGACCCAGGGCCGCAAGCTCGCGGCTCGCATGGCCGAGGTCCGGAACACGTACTGGTAGGCCCAGCGCCGCTTCATCGTCTGGATGAAGCGCTCCGCCTTCCCGGTGGTGTGGGGTGTGTAGGACTTCGTGAAGCCCTGACGATGCCCCTCGCACTCACAGAGCGCCGTGAAGGCCTTCGAGCCGTAGCAACTTGGCGTCGTCGCTCAGGATCCGCCTGGGCTCGATCCCGAGGCTCCTGATCCACGCCAGGACCCGTTTCAGGAACCGTGTCGTGCTCCGGGCATCCTCGGCCGGGTAGACCTCGGCGTAGGCCAAGCGCGTGTGGTCGTCGACGAGGACGAAGACGCCCTCGTAACCGACCCCTCGGTTCTTCCGGCGCCGGTCGTCGTGGATCCGGTGTCCTACGCCATTGATCCGAGCCCGCTTCTTCGCGTCGATGTGGAGCAGATCGCCGGGACGCAGATGCTCGTAGCGAACCGGCGGAGCTGGCTCCTCCTCGACGCACCGGCTCCGACCCGCGCCCTCGCGCTTGACGTGATTCGAGACGGTCGAGACGGGCACGCCGAGCTCCTGGGCGATCTCCCAGGCGGCCTTCCTACGCTGCCGGAGCCGGACCATCCGACGATCCGTCTTCGGTGCCGTCGCGGATTCTTCACCGCTCTTCGCTTCCGTTCCGATTTCGTCACCCCCGACGGTTCGCCTTTGCCACGATGAAGACCCGCTGGCCGCAGAACTCGTCGATCTCGTCAACGGGAGCGAATCCAATGCGCTGAAGCGATTCCAAGAACTCGCCTCGGTCGTAGTCGGCACGATGCTCGTCTCCGGAGAATTTCTTCATGGGCTCCGGCACGTCGTGAATGGATAGGATCGCTAGACCATCCGCCCGGAGCACCCGGTGCATCTCCTTAACATAGTTCTGCGCACCGGCCGGCAGCAGGTGTGTAAAGAGGGAAGCGGCGTAAGCGAGGTCGATCTGTCCGTCCTCAATGGGAAAACGAACGTCCTCTGCTCGAAGGGTGGCCAGAGGATTATAGTGCTCGCTGTGCACATCGAGGTGATGGAATTGGAAGCGATCCGGATAGACCTCGTCGAAGAATCGCCTGCACCACGCCACATAGGGCTCGATCGTATCGATACCCACGAAGTGCTCGACGTGCGGGTTGATCGCCAGTAGTCGAGCGGTTCGGCCACAGCCTGAGCCGACATCGAGGACCGCGCTGCCCGGTTGAATAAATCGACTGAGAAGCTGCGCCCACGCGTCTGCCACAACGAAGAAATTCTCGACGCCATCGGCACCCACCCGCCCCATCATCCGCTCGTTGGGAAGAGGCAGGACGTATTTCCAGCGCGGATAGCGACTCAGCCAGACCTCGGCATCGTGGCGCGTCGGAAGCTCCGGGAAGCTCGCCAACACGCCACTCGCGCGCTCTCGGGCCGCGCGGCTCGCCGACGTGCGTCTCGAGAGCCGCTCCAGCACCTTGATGAGCGCTCGCGCGAGTCCCTCACGCCGCCAGGTGCGGTGCAACCGGCGCAGAGAATCGAACGAGCTCGGAGTCCCCGACTTCACGTCGCCCATGCCAACGCCGAGTGACTGTACCAGCATGCGACATTTGCCGACGGTTCATACATGGGTCGACGAACTCCGTGCCAGGGCGTCAGTCTGAGCGAAAGCGCATGTCAATGCGCGAGCCGATCGATTCAATCCACCGAGTGCAAGCCCCTAGACCCATCCACATCGGCACTGGTAGAGTACGTTCACAGAGGAGAACGATGTCCTCTGCCACGGATTGATCGAGGCCGTTCAACCGCTTGAATTGAGCCCGATGCTGCAGAGCGCTCGTGTGTCGGACAAAGTTCTCACGATGCGTCCGCCTCTGGTCCGCAGATGTCTATCATTGCCCCGACCTCGATCATTCTAACACCCTCCGAGTCCAATCGTGATGAACCCATCCCGGCTTCCGTAGCGCGGCGATCTCGGGTGGGACTGCAGGGAGATCGTGAGCCAGTCTTGTAGCAACCGGATCTCGAGTCCTGGGTCAATCTACTGGCCCGAACGGTCCCGATTGATGCGATTCGATTGCAGATCGCCAGATGTAGAAAAGCGCCGCAGCCTCATGGATCCTCTCGTCACCTTCGGATTCGCAAAGGCCGACATCTTTCCTCGCAGCCCCATCTACAGGTGCTCGCGTCTCTCGAAACTCCACAATAGACGACACTGTCACTTGCCTCGGTCGGGGACACTCCACACCGACGTATGTATGTCCGCGTAGATTCGCTCGAAGCCGTGACGCTCAAGCGTTGCCTCGTGCACCGACCCTCGGTCGACGCACACGTCGCCGATTCCGTGGCTCGCGAGATCAGCGAGAAGCCTGGCCCGCGTAGGCGACGTCCGGCGATCGTCCATCAGCCAGGCGAAGCTCTCGATCTCCCGATAGCGATCCAGAACCCCGCGCGGAGGCCGTGAGACGCTTCCCCCGACGAGTGGCCGCCCGTGAGCGGTCTGGTAGTAGACACTGAGGGGCGAGAGACGCATGTCGATCACTGAGCCCTCTCGTCCTGCGAGCGGTGGCATCTGCGGCAGAGAATGGAACGGGAGCGAGAAGCCGAAATCGAGAATCACCAACGCACCCATCGGAAGGGTAACTACTCGACCCCAGCGCCGATCGAGCCGTCTTCGTATCCAAGCCACGAAACAGGCGACCCCGACTCCCATAGCCATGTAGCCAATCACGAGGTATCGCCCGGGCTGGCCAACTGCCCCGAGCCCGGGCACGTGGCGCCAGATCCCGAACGGCAGATAGAGCGGCAGACCGAACACTTCAACTACCTCTCGGTTCCATAAGAGCTTTGGGCCGAGCGAGAAGACCACGGAGACGGAAAATAGACCCACCGCAAGCGCCGTCCGGCGATGTTCCCGCGAGACCACGAAACCTGCGATACAAAGCGGCGCGACGAGCCAGCCCAAGTAGGCTACCGGTTCGA
>JANQPS010000581.1 GCA_028285365.1 Thermoanaerobaculia bacterium
GGGGCGCTCTCGGGCTGTGCGGTCGTCGAGCAGACTGCGCGGATCGTAGGCAAAACGCTCGGTCGATCGCTGAGGGCTCGCCGGGGGGCGGAGGCCCCACGGTCCAGGCTTCTTGCCCTGAGGAAGGGCCTCGCTCGCCGCCTGTGGATGAACGGCGGCTGCGCTGGGGCGCTCCGCTCCACGGATTCTCACGTAGCGGAAGGCGCGGGCATCGACGTCACGCCAAGAGTCGTGTCCGGGGAGCCCGATGACGTGACCGTGAGGAGGCCCCTCCAGCTCCTCGAGTCGATTGCCGAACCAGATGGGAAGCGCGCCGGGACCGAGCTCGATCCACAGCTCGAGCACGCCTTCGACCGGTTCTCCGAAGTCGAGCACGGTCGATCCGAAGGCTTGGACTCCGCCGCGCTTGGACTCGACGGGCTTGGGACCACGCGCGAATCGGGACGCGGCTTCTTCGAGTGCCGTTTCGGCGAGCTCGGCTTCGATTTGCAGGGCCCTCTGGGTGGGCTCACTCCAGAAGGACGACTTGGCCCAGACCACGGGCTTGGAGAGTTGGCCCACATCGGTGGTCTCGGCGCCTGCGAGGCCAATCGCCACGTCAGTACCGTCCTGCCAGTGCCCGACGTCTCCTCGGCCCCACACGTGGGCGGGTTCGGCCTCGAGCGAGGGATCGTCGAGCAGAGTCCAGCCGTTGAGCAGAGCTGGCGTGACACTTCGAAAGACCGACCAGGAGGCGTCGCTTGCCACCAGGAGGTCGGACTCTCCGGTGGGTTCAGAGTCGTCGACGTTACAGAGCCTCAGCCAGACGCCGCCGGAGCCGCTGACGCTGCTGGATTCGACCAGCACTCGGTTCGGGCCCGGGCGTAGGAGCCTGGTGAC
Organism: Thermoanaerobaculia bacterium; assembly: GCA_028285365.1. Lineage (GTDB taxonomy): Bacteria > Acidobacteriota > Thermoanaerobaculia > Multivoradales > Multivoraceae > JANQPS01. The sequence continues at coordinate 880 of JANQPS010000581.1, forward strand.
CGATGCTGACGCCGGCTCGCCGTTGGCGACCGAGATCAGGTGGAGTCCGTTCACGTAGACATGGGCTCCAGGATCGGCGCGGGTCTCGAGCACCAGATCGCCGGCAAGATCCGCAGCTGTCACGGTGAAGTCACGAGCGAGGGCTATCGCCGCGGGCCGTTCTCCTTCCACCGCGTCGAGTGACCAGATCCACGACGGCACCTTGTCCGCCGGGCGCGTCCGGGCGGACTCGTAGGCCGCCAGGACGACGAGAGCGGCGATGACAAGCGAGCTCCAAACGAGCCAGGTCTTGCGACTCGTCGTCGGTTGGTCAGAAGCAGTTTGGACCATGAGGCCCTATTCTCACCTATCTGGAGCGCGGACGCTAAGACGTCGGGCCGCTCAGAAGCTGTGCTCGCAGTTTGGAGTACCTCTGCGTTGCGCGAGGCCTCGGGAAAGACGAGTACAAAGACCGACCGGCGAAGCTCTGCTCAGCGGGCCGGCACCACATGAATCAGTCGCCAGCTGTCTGCTCGAAGTCGCGTACCGGATCGAAGGAGTCCACTTCGATCAGGCGTCCGCCCTCGAAGCGGTAGGCGGTTCCCCGAGCGAAGTACCACCAGGTTTCGTCGGTTCGTTCCGGACGATCGACCGTATCGACCTTGTCGGGGGTGCCTTGCTCCTCGTACACCCGGCGCTCGTCACCCGAGTCGATGGTGGCCACGAACGAGCGGAACGTCCGCAAGAAATCGGTGTTCTCGATGGTCATCGACGCGACGACCGGCCCGGGTTGAGGGAGCTCCTCGGTGAGGTCGACCTGTGCGAGGACCTCCTTCTTGTCGTCGTTGGTGCCTCCCTGAGGAACCAGGACGACAGCTTGCACCAGGAAGTCGTTGTAGTACTTGTGCCACTTCCAGGGAATCGTGTAGTGGCCCGTTTCGTCCGTGTGCACGAACACTTCGGCGGGGTTGAAGAGAGCCCGCTGACGGTAGTGGAAGCTGAAGGCGCGTCTGGCTGCGCGAAGCTCGATCCGGACGCCCTCGATCGGATCGCCGGTGGGATCCGTGACGCGACCCTTGATCTCGATGGTCTGCCCCTCCGCGACTTTCGGACCGCGCTTGAAGGGACCGGCAGAGCTGCTGCTGGCCGCGAGCAACCCGAGGCAGATCAGCAGGATCACGCACTTCGTCGACGGCGTGGCTCCCCGTGAGGCGTGTTGACTGTTGTGCATGAAGAGTCGACTCACTGATCCTCCCATTTCATTTCGGCTGGAGGAGTGAAGGTTCCCGGTTTGGCTCCGGGCTCGAACGACGTGAGCTCGAAGAGCGTGATGTTGCCTTCTTGGTCTGCGTAAGACAGCGACCTGATTCTGGGGTTCTTGGAGCTGTCGCCAGTGCCGTCTTCGACCAGGATCTCCACTCGAGTCACGTCCCGGGTCGGTGTGATGGGAAGCAGCTCGATCTCGAGCACTCCGTCGTCTTGTCTCGTCGCGCTCGCGTTGTAGCGCAGACGCAGCTCGTCAGAGCCCAGGAGGAAGAAGTCGAGCCCCGGGGTTTCTTCGTCCTCGACGGGGTAGCGATGGCCGAGCTTCTCACCGGGATTCCAGTAGTACGCCAGGTCGTCGCACAGGAGGAAACACTTCGGGAAGTCGCCTTCGTAGTTCCATCTGAGGCAATGAGGCAACGAGACCGCGAGGACACCCTCCTCGGTCTCCCCTTCCTCGAAGCCGGAGAACATGAAGGTTTGCTTGAAGCGAGCGTTCAGCGGGCTCTTGGCGACCAGATGGGCGCGCACGAGCTCGAGCGCGTCCCAGGGGTTGCCGTCGGCTGCGCTCAGCGTCGGCGTCGAAAGCGCAACGAGCATCACTAGCGCGATGGCGAGACCACGAAGACCGATCCATGACGCGCCAGATGTCGACACCACGGTCGTGAGTCCGCGAAATGGTGGAGCAAACCCGCTCATCGATCAGCAGAATACCAGGCCAAGAATCCACGTGGAGTACAGGGTGAGACGTCGAATCCCCCTGTTATGAGGAGTTACGTAACGACCGGCCGCAACGTTTGTTTCGTTGCGTCAGAGAGCTGGTCGCGCGGCGGGGGTCAGCACCCTCGCGTTGGGCTACACTGCGCGCTCTCTCGCACGGATTTGGCGCCTCAGGCTTCCGGCTTCGCCCACGCCCTCGCGCGACGTGGGCCCATCTCGGTCGTCACCCACTTGGAGGATCCTCATGCTGCCTGCTCAACGTGCTCTCTTGTCGGTCAGCAACAAAGACGGCCTGATCGAGCTGGCTCGCGGCCTGGAGCGTCTAGGAATCCAGATTCTCTCGACCGGTGGCACGAAGCGCCACCTGGAAGAGTCTGGAGTTTCGGTGACCAGCGTGTCCGATGTCACCGGCCATCCCGAGATCCTCGATGGGCGAGTCAAGACCCTCCATCCCGCGATTCACGGAGGCATCCTCGCGGACCGTGGTCGTGCAGCACATCTGAGCGAGCTTCAGGAGCAAGGGATCCAGCCCATCGACCTGGTGGTCGTCAATCTCTATCCCTTCCAAGAGACCGTTGAGACTGAAGGCGCGACCTACGAGCAGATCGTCGAGAACATCGACATCGGTGGTCCGTGCATGCTGCGCGCGGCGGCCAAAAATCACTCGGGCGTCACGGTCATCGTCGATCCCGAGGACTACCCGCAGGTGCTGGCTGCGCTCGAGGAATCGGACAAGGTGGTCCCGGAGATGCTGCGCAAGCGACTGGCTCTCAAGGCGTTTCGTCACACGCAGGCGTATGACACCGCCATCTCGAACTGGCTCGAACGCGAGAGCGGCGGCGAGGTGGAGCGTTTTCCCAAGCAGGTCCACCTCGACCTCAGTCGCATCCTCGAGCCCCGCTACGGCGAGAATCCCCATCAGAGTTCGGCCATCTACAGCACGATGGGGGAGCGCGGCATCTTCGGAGGCTTCGAGCAGCTCCAAGGCAAGGAGCTGT
>JANQPS010000606.1 GCA_028285365.1 Thermoanaerobaculia bacterium
GTGATCGCCGCGATCACGAGCTGTACGAACACCTCCAACCCCTCGGTCATGCTGGCCTCCGGTTTGCTCGCCAAGAAGGCGGTCGAAGCCGGGCTGAAGGTCAAGCCCTGGGTCAAGACCTCGCTGGCGCCTGGCTCCAAGGTGGTTACCGAGTACCTCAACGAATCGGGCCTCATGGATCCTCTCGAACAGCTGGGTTTCCATGTCGTCGGCTACGGCTGCACCACCTGCATCGGCAACAGTGGTCCCTTGCCGCCTGCCGTCTCCGAGGCGATCTCGGACGGTAACCTGGTCGTCACCTCGGTGCTCAGCGGCAACCGCAACTTCGAGGGGCGTATCAGCTCCGAGGTTCGCGCGAACTACCTGGCGTCACCGCCGCTGGTGGTCGCTTACGCACTGGCGGGCCGTGTCGATCTCGATCTGCGTACCGAGCCGCTCGGCGAAGGGGCCAACGGTCCGGTCTTCCTCAGGGACATCTGGCCGTCGAGGGCGGAGATCGAGAGCACCCTGGGCTCGTCGCTACGCTCGGAGATGTTCCGCGAGCAGTACAGTGACGTCTTCAAGGGAGACGAGCAGTGGCAGGAGCTGCCGATTCCCGAGGGTGAGACCTACGCGTGGGCCGATGACTCGACCTACGTCAAGCAGCCGCCGTTCTTCGACGACATGCCGTCGCAGCCACCTGCCGTCGACGACATCGCCGGAGCGCGGGTGCTGGCGTACCTGGGTGACTCGGTCACGACGGATCACATTTCGCCGGCAGGAGCGATCAAGGCCGACAGCCCGGCCGGTCGCTATCTGAGTGAGCACGGGGTCGAGCCCAGGGACTTCAACAGCTACGGCGCGCGGCGCGGTAACCACGAAGTGATGATGCGAGGGACGTTCGCCAACGTTCGCTTGCGCAACCGCCTGGTTCCCGAGATCGAAGGCGGCTTCACCATCCACCTTCCGGATGGCGAACCGTCGTCGATCTACGACGCGGCGATGAAGTATCAGGAAGACGGGGTGCCGCTGATCGTTCTCGCGGGCTCCGAGTACGGTACGGGCTCGTCTCGCGACTGGGCAGCCAAGGGATCCCGATTGCTGGGAGTTCGTGCGGTCATCGCCAAGAGTTTCGAGCGCATCCACCGAAGCAACCTGATCGGCATGGGTGTCGCTCCTATGGAGTTCGTCGGCGGGCAAGATGCCGAGAGCCTCGGTCTCACGGGGCACGAGGTCTTCGAGATCAGGGGCCTTGCGGACGCCTTTGCTGGCAGTTTCACCTCCCAGCCGACGGTGAGCGTCTCGGCGACGAATGCTGATGGAGCGATCACGGAGTTCGAGGCACTCGTGCGTCTGGACACTCCTCAGGAAGGCTTGTACTACCAGCACGGCGGCATCTTGCAGTACGTACTGCGCCAGCTGCTGGCCTAGGAGGCGGTCCGCAGACTCATGGATGCTGCGCGTTCAGCGCTCAGGTCTGCAGGCCCCTGCTGGCGGCTGATCCGCTCGCCGCCTTTTGCCGAGGGGTGAATGGAACCGGGCGCATCTGGACCGTGTTCAGCCTCGAACGTCGAGATGCTGGACTTCGAGGGGTCGAGGGCAGTTCCTGGAGTGAACAAGTCTCGATTTGAGGGGTTGGCGCCTTGCCTCCGCTCATCCGGCGGCGCTACAATTTCGTGCTCCGCTGCAGTGGGCGTTCGCCCATCCGCTCGGTTCGAAGCTCCCACCTCCCGACCGACAACGACGACCGGCCGGCCACGCCGGTCCTAGCGAAGGAACGCCCATGTCGACCGCGAAGTTGATCATCAACGACCAAGAGCACGAGTTTCCTCTCATCGAAGGCAGCGAAGGTGAGGTGGGAATCAACGTGCGGTCGCTGCGCAGCAGCACTGGCGTCATCACCCTCGATCCCGGCTACGCGAACACCGGTTCGTGTCGTAGCGCGATCACCTTCATCGATGGCGAAAAGGGCATCCTGCGCTATCGCGGATATCCGATCGAGCAGCTCGCCGAGAACGCCTCGTTCGTCGAGGTCTGTTATCTGCTGATCTACGGTGAGCTACCGACGCAGGCCCAGCTGGAGGAGTTCTCGGCGGGTCTCGTCTACCACTCGATGATCCACGAGGACATGAAGAAGTTCTTCGAGGGGTATCCGCCGACCGCGCACCCCATGTCGATCCTTTCCTCGATGATCTCGTCGCTCGGCACCTTTTACTCCGATACGGAAGCCGAGACCGATCTCAACATCACGCGACTGATCTCGAAGATCAAGACGATCGCGGCGTTCTCGTACAAGAAGTCCTGTGGCCAGCCTTTCATCTATCCGCGCAACGATCTGAGCTACTCGGCGAACTTCCTCCACATGATGTTTGCCGTGCCGGCCGAGCCCTACGAGGTTCCGGACGTGCTTGCGCGCTCGCTGAACTTGCTCCTGATCCTCCACGCGGATCATGAGCAGAACTGCAGCACGTCCACGGCGCGTATGGTCGGGAGCTCCGGTGCCACCCTGTTTCACGCCATTTCTGCCGCCATTTCTGCCTTGTCGGGTCCTCTCCATGGGGGCGCCAATCAGAAGGTCATCGAGCAACTGTCGATGATCCAGGCGGACGGTGGCGACTACCAGAAGTACGTCGACAAGGCGAAGGACAAAGACGACGAGTTCAGGCTCATGGGTTTCGGGCATCGCGTGTACAAGAACTTCGATCCTCGCTCTCGGATCCTCAAAGGCTCGGCGGACGAGGTGCTCGACGCTCTCGGCGTGGATGATCCGCTTCTCGAGATCGCGAAGAACCTGGAAGAGGTCGCGCTCAAGGACGAGTACTTCGTGGAGCGCAAGCTCTACCCCAACGTCGACTTCTACAGCGGCATCCTCTACCGGGCGATGGGCATTCCGACCGACATGTTCACGGTGATGTTTGCACTTGGCCGTCTGCCTGGTTGGCTGGCCCACTGGCGTGAGATGTGTGCCGATCCGGACAATCGAATCAACCGCCCGCGTCAGATCTACACTGGCGCCGAAGAACGGGCCTACGTCGCGGTTGGCGATCGCTAGTCGGCGACCAGGACCGTCATCGAACGGCTCTCAGGCGAGTAGTCGTTAGGACGAGGACGTGAACTGGCCGCTGCCGTGGCTCAGTCTTTACGCTTCGAGAGGGCGCGGTGCGCTCGATGGCGTAGCTTGACGACGCGCGCTCGCAACCCGGGCCACCGGCCGAGAAGGCGCTCCATTTGCCTCCAGAAGCCTTCGCTGGCGAGCGAAAGCGCGGTGACGGCAAAAAGCAGCGGGATCGCTTGCGGCACGATCGGCAGAGCCAGGCCGATCAGGCCGATGATCAAGGCGACACTGCCGAGCGCCACCAGTAGCCAGCGCAGCCAGGGAGACAGTGGCTCGAGATGGAGCTCGAGGGTTTCGTCATCGGAGTCCGCGTCGATCCGCTCGAGTCCGGTGCCTTCGGGCTGGTCGTCACCGTCGCTCGGTCGACGTTTGTCTCTCGGCTGGGTCACCGGTCGAACAGGGTGGTTCTCGGTCGCCACTTTTCGAGAGCCGCCCATCCACGGTCGAGGATGAGTGGTGATCCGGTTTCGCCCCCGAGATACCAGCGGACGGCGGGCTTCGGGTCGATGGAGCCGAGGCGGAACTCGCCCTCGCGATTCGACATGAGAAAGAGGGAGACCGACAGGGCATCGGCGTCGATGGCGAGCTTGGAGACCACGAGAACGGCGACTTTGTCGGCTACGGGTTGGCCGGTGCGCTGATTGACATAAGGGGGATACGTCAGGCCTCCCACGAGCATCGATGGGGCTCGCCTCGACGCCATGGCAACCGCTTGATCCCTCAGCACGATGCGCTCAGTCGGAACGCGTTCGTCGGGGGTGGGATCGATCGACATCGGCCAGCCTTTACCGTAGGGGCCGCCGCCAACGCCGCGCGTGATGAATCCGATCTGCACCCACGCGTTGTCGACGCCGTTCTCTCGTAGGACCGCAACCGCGCGATCCACCGCGTAGCCGTGAGCGAACCCCCAGAGCTCGATTCGAGAGCCCGCG
>JANQPS010000623.1 GCA_028285365.1 Thermoanaerobaculia bacterium
GGCGGGCTACCAGCGTCACGAGCTTGCCCTGCGCCTCGCCGCTGGAGTTGTCGAGCTCGAGTCTCGAGATGTCGCCGCTCATGGTTCCGGTGTTGATACTGGGATCGCTCTGATGTCTGACAGCGAGCCACGTTCCATCTGGGGCCCAGTCCAGTGCGGTGAAGTGATTCGTGCCCTGGGTGAGCCTCGCCGCCTCGGGTTGCTCGCCGTCGGACCTCGTGGCCGCGATGACGTAGACGTGGCTCGGCTTGTGGTTCTCGTCGACCACGAGCACGCTGCGCTTCTCCTTCTCGGCCTGCTCCTCCTCTTCGCTCTTCTCGTCGGGTCTCAGAAAAGCGATGCGTTGGGAGTCCGGTGAGAACTCGAAGGCCGAGATCGACGTGGGCTCGCTCGTCAGCGGCCAGGGCTCTCCGCCGTCGAGTCGCATCATCCAGATCTGTGTGTGCTTGGAATCGTCGCCCGCGGCAGCGTCGCCGGCTTTGCGGGCTGACAGGAAGGCCAGGTGGCGACCGTCGGGAGAGAAGCGCGGATGAGTGCTCGAGCTGTCGTGAGTCGTGTACGGGCGACCTGCGCCTCCAGCCCTGGTCACCCAGATCTGGGAAACGTAGTCGGACGTCTCTCCCTCCATTCGCGCTTGGCGCACCACGTAGGCGAGGTCGGCGCCGTCGTCCGAGATGGCGGTCTCCGTAACGCTTGGGATCGACATGCTGAGCTCGGGAGTCCAGCGCTCTCGATCGTCGGCGATCAACGACGGGGTAGCCATGACGGATGTGGCGACCATCGCTGCGATGAAGGGCAGACTGGTGACTCTCATGCTCGAGCTCCTGACAGTTGTGCGGCTTGGAGAGGGGTTGCAGAGATTGTAGATGAGAGTCGAGCCTCGGGTTGGTGATTGTCGAGCCGGAAACCGGCGATTGGCCGACCGATCCGGTGGCGAACGCCGGTAGGATGTCGCGTCATGTCGCTCAGCAATCAACAGCTCTTCGGACGCGTCGCCATCGAGCTCGGCTACCTCAACCGAGACCAGCTCTCGTACGCCATCAAGCACCAGGAGCAGTCGGGTCATCACGTGAGACTCGGCGAGCTCCTCATCGAGCTCGGTTGGGTGACCCCCGAGCAGCTCGATCAGATCGTCACCCGTCAGCGACTCCTGGAGCAGCAAGAGGCGGCCCAGCCCCCTCCGAAGCCCGCGAGCCCGCCACCGTCTGCGCCGAGTGCACCCGCGGCTCGCGCCGACAACGCCATCGATGGCCTGCTGAGGCAAGCACAGATGATGGGGGCGAGCGACGTTCACCTCCATAGCGGTGAACCGGTTCGACTGCGGTTCTTCGGGGAGCTCAGCGAAGGAAGCGGTCCCGCGCTCGCTGAGGCACAGATCAAGGACTGGGTCGATCAGCTGATCGACGAAGGGCAACTGCGAGAGCTCACCGAGACGGGGCAGTGTGACTTTTCCTATGCGATCGCCGGTTGCGGTCGGTTCCGCGCCAACGTCTACCGTCAGCGTCGGGGGCTGGATCTGGTTCTCAGGATCTTTCCGGAGAATCCCCCGCAGCTGAGCGAGCTGGGGCTCCCCCAGGAGCTCGCGCGACACGTCAATCACCCACAGGGTCTGGTGCTCATCACGGGACCGATGGGCTGCGGCAAGTCGACGACCCTCGCGGCGCTGCTCAACCTCATCAACGAAGAGCGCAGCGACCACATCATCACCGCCGAAGATCCGATCGAGTACGTTCACACCTCGCAGCGGTGTCTGGTCAATCAACGGCAGGTAGGGCGTGACTCAGACAGCTATTCGCAGGTGCTGAGAGCAGCTCTGAGGGAGGACCCCGACGTGATCGCGATCGGAGATCTCCGAGACTCGGAGACGGTGTCGCTCGCGCTCTCGGCTGCCGAGACCGGTCATCTGGTGCTGGGAACACTGCACACGTCGAGCGCCGTGCGCACCATCAATCGGGTGGTCGGCTCGGTGCCTCCAGCTCGTCAAGAACAGGTGAGAGCCATGCTCTCGGAGTCTCTGCGGGTCGTGATCTCCCAACGGCTCGTGCGCAGGGCGGACGGCGGTGGTCGAGTGCCAGCCTGCGAAATCATGGTGGTCAATCGGGCGGTCAGCAATCTCATCAAAGAGAACAAGCTGCATCAGATCCCGACGCTGATGCAGACCGGCTCCTCGGAAGGCATGTGTCTCCTCTCGTCCGCTCTCGAACAGCTCAAACGAACCGGAGTGATCAGCCCGGAAGACGCTGCTGCGGCGATGCCGGTTTGAGCGCGCACGCAAAGGAGCTCCAGCGATGGCGATGATCGACCAGCTTCTCAAGTACGCCCATGACGTGGGCGCGTCCGACCTGCATCTCAAAGCTGGACTGGCCCCCCGGATCAGGAGCCAGGGACACGTTCAAGCGATCCAGGGTGCACCGGACCTCGACCAGGCTCGTCTCGAGTCCATCCTCAGGGAGATCGTCCGCGTCGAACAGTGGCAGCAGTTTCGCAGCACGGGTGATCTCGACTTTGCCTACGGTCTGGAGGGTGTTGCGCGCTTCAGAGCGAACTACTTCAGGCAGGAGACCGGCGATGGAGCCGTCTTCAGACAGATCTCCGAGACGACCATTCCGCTTGCCGACCTCGGCATGCCCGACTCCGTGGTCGCTCTGGCGGAGGCCAAAGAAGGTCTCGTGCTCGTGACCGGCCCGACCGGCTCTGGCAAGTCGACCACCCTCGCGTCGATGATCGACCTCCTGAACCGGACGAGCAGCCGGCACGTGGTCACGATCGAAGACCCGGTGGAGTTTGTTCATTCCTCGAAACGATCCTGCTTTTCGCATCGCGAGATCGGCGCTGACGCCGCGGACTTTGCTTCGGCGTTGCGTGCCGCCCTACGGCAGGACGCTGATGTCATCCTGGTGGGGGAGTTGCGTGACACCGAGACCATCTCGCTGGCTCTGACCGCAGCCGAGATGGGCTGTCTAGTGCTCGCGACCTTGCACACGAACGGCGCCTCCAAGACCATCGCTCGCATCGTCGACGCGTTTCCCGCGGATCAGCAGGCGCAGGCTCGCTCGAGCCTGGCCGATTCGCTGACGGGCATCGTGTCCCAGATCCTGCTCCGCACCCCTGATGGTCGTGGGCGCGTGGCCGCCGTCGAGGTCCTGGTGCGGACCCAGGGGCTCGACAACATGATTCGCGAGAGCAACACGTCCATGATCGAGTCGCTGATGCACTCGGGAGGCAAGCGAGTGGGCATGCAGACGATGGACGACTCGATCATCCAGCTCGTCAAGGCGGGTCGTGCCGATCCGGAAGAGGCCTATCGCAAGGTCCGCGATCGCGACCGATTCGAGCAGAGCCTGAAGGGAAGCGGAGCGAGATTGCCTTCGCCGGCTTGAGGTTCGCGGCGCCCGGCAGCAAGTCGAGCACCAACAAGAAAGCCGCCCAGCCTGATGGCGGGCGGCTCGAATGTCCGAGCCGAGCTCGAACGTCAGTCGGATCGGCTGATCAGAAGCTGAAGCCGGCGTTGATCTCGACGTGGGTACCGACACCGTTGATCGACTCACAGGTGTAGGTCGTCTCGCCCTTACCACCGGCGACGCTCTCGAGGTCGGAGTCGGAAAGCTCTTCACCCTCTTCCGGCACGTGCGGGATGACGAGGTAGATCGTGTCAGCGCTCTCCTCGACAACCTGGACGTTCAGCCAATCGGGGAGCTCGCGGCCCATCTGCTTCGAGAGAACGGCCTTGGCGTCCTGCTTGACGGCGTCGCGGTACTCGGCGTTCTTCGACGCAAACCCGGAGATGATGTCGTTGATCTCGCCGCGTGTGACTTCTTCGCTCATGGTTCTTCTCCCTACATCAGGTACAGGTGGATGTTGTCTTGCAGTGATGCTTCGCCCGCTCGTATCGGCCTGCAGTCGCCCGCAGCTCGACAGCGTCGAGATCGTGAGCCGATGGTCGCGATCTCTTCTGCGTCATGGGCACGGGGACGTTCCCCGAGCATCACACTGTCTGGCTCTAGAGCAAGTCCGGTGCCACGAACTAGGTCCTTTAGATTCAGTCACTTGGCTCTGACCGACCGCTGGCCGTTGGAGGTGCTGCTCCATTCGTTGGAGCCAGAACTCGGATCCGTCGCGTGTCACGAGAGACCGCGATAGAACTCATTGTGCTCCAGCCATCGGTCGAGGACGAGAAGGCACCACGCCTGCTCGTTGGTATGGACGCGATGGCGCCGTGCCGCGAGCACCTCGGCTCGCACGAGACGTTCGCAGGCGCGTCGTAGCAGCCCGGGCTGGCTTCGGAGCCATCGTCTCACCGGCATCGAAAACCCGATCTTCGGTCGCTCGAAAGACTCTCTGTCGAGCCGTTTGTCGAGGAACCGCCTGAGAGGGAGCTTGCCTCGAGTGCCGTCCCTGAGGAGGCGAGGCGACAGTGACAGCGCAAACTCCACGATTCGTTTGTCGACCAGCGGCGGGCGAGCCTCTAGAGAAACCGCCATGGTTGCGCGGTCGACCTTGGGCAGCATGTCGTCGGTGAGGTAGCTGTGGACGTCCGCCCACTGAAGTCGCTTGATCGGCTCGAGGTCATCACGCCATGCTCGTCGGTAGAACCAGAGGTCGTCGTATTCGGGACCCTGCAGGCGCGAGTCGAGAAGGCTGGACTTCTGAAGAGGGGTGAACGGTCCGAGGAACATGGCGTAACGCTCGAGCCCGGTAGCGGCACGTCGTTGGGCTGATCGGCTGGCAGCGCTGAGTGGCGGGAAGAGGTGGAGAGCGAGGCGGTGGCGAAGGTGGCTCTTCTGGGTCGGGTGCTTGTGGTACCAATGGTAGCCAGCGAAGAGCTCGTCGCCGCCTTCTCCAGTGAGCGCGACGCTGACCTCCTGGCGGGCGCACTGAGCGATGAGGAACATGGCCCAGGCACCATGGTCTCCGAAAGGTTCGTCGTAGATACTGACGAACTGCTCGAGAGCGGAATCGAGATCGAAGCCCGTAGCCTGGAGGGTCTGGTGCCTGGCGCCGAGCTGCCTGGCGACTCGTTCCGCTATGGCCGACTCGTCATGAGAGCCGACATCGAAGCCGAGGTTGAACGTCTGCGGAGACTCGAGGCATGCGGTCACCGCAGAGGAATCGATCCCGCCGCTCAAGAACACTCCGAGCGGCACGTCCGAGATGGTGTGAGCCTGGACCACCTCCTTCAGAAGCACCTCGAACTCTTCTTGGGCTGCTTCGGGATCGTCCCGCTCGGTGCTCGAGCTCGCCTGCCAGTAGCGCTGCAGTTCGAGCTCGCCCTCTCGAAAGTGAAGCGCATGCGCCGGCGGGAGTTTCTCGATGCTCTCGTAGATGGTCTTCGGTGTGGGGACGTACTTGTAGGTGAAGAAGTCACGCAGTGCGTCACGCTCGAGAGCTGGTCGTCCCAGAGGAAGGAGCGCTTTGATCTCGGAAGCGAAAGCGATTCCCCGATCGGGGAGAAGCCGGTAGTGCAGCGGCTTGATCCCCAGAGGGTCTCGCGCGGCAAAAAGCGCGCGCTTGCGCTGATCCCAGATGGCGAAGGCGAACATGCCCTGCAGGCGTTCGACGCATGAAGGACCCTCTTCGAGGAAGAGGCGCAAGAGGACTTCGGTGTCGCTCTCGGAGTGAAACTCACCGCCGAGCTCGCTGCGCAGCTGGCGATAGTTGTAGAGCTCGCCGTTGTAGACGATGGTGAGGTCGCCCAGCGTCATCGGCTGGTTGCCGGCCTCGCTGAGATCGAGAATCGAGAGTCGGCGGTGGCCGAGCGCGATGCCCTCGTCGCAGAATAGGCCTGCCGCATCGGGGCCACGGTGAACGAGCGCCTCGTTCATCCGCGTGATCAGGTCACGATCGGCGCCTGGACCGACGATGCCACACAGTCCGCACATGATGGGATTGAGGATGTTTGATCTTGTTTTTCGCGCCAGCTCGCACGAGGGTCACTCTGCCCGGCGCCACGGCCTGGCAGGAGGATTCTGTCGCGAAGACGCCCGCCCGCTGCTCTTTCGGATCATGGAAGTCTCGATGGACGTCAGAGTGGCGGCGCCAATCCGCAGAGGTCGGGGAGCATAGTGCAGACTGGATCGGCGACCGTTGGGGAGCGCGAGCGCAGCGGGTCCAAGGGCGGCTTGCCGCCCTTGCGCGTGTGGCTGCTCGCGCGCGACGCGAGTTTCGGAGCCTGGTGCTTCTGCCTGCACCTGGCCACGGTGTTCGGCATCGCACTTTCGAATGGCCTGCTCGGGCTCAGCCTGCTCAGCTCGCCGTGGGCCAAGAGGGCGGGTCTGGTCGACATCTTGTCTCGGTCGCGCGGCTTGCTGATTCCGCTGCTGTTCTACGCGGTTGCGTTTGGTCTCTCGGCAGTCCTCTCGCGGAACCGAGCGATCTCCCTGGACGAACTGGGATCGGCGGTGTTCTCGCTCATGACGCTGCCGCTCGCGCTCGTCTGGATTCGCTCGGAACGTCACGTACGCTGGGTGTTCAACTGGATGACCGTGCTCGTGATCGGCATCTCCGTGATGGGCATCCTGCAGTTCGTTCTGACGGATCTCGGCCCGATGCACAATCGGATTCCAGGTCCGTTCTCGCACTACATGACCTTCTCGGGAGTGCTGCTGGTCGGCAACTGCCTCTTGCTCGGCCGGCTCGCCAGCAGCTCGCGTGACGCCGGGTCGGGCCGCAAGACGACGTGGTGGCTCTGGGGCGGGCTGTTCGTAGTCAACCTGGCGTTGCTACTGACCCTGACGCGACACACGTGGATTGCCACCGTGGCCGTGGCGGTGGTCGCCATCGTGCTGCGAGATCGCCGGTGGCTGCCGGTTTTCCTCGGGCTCCTGGTGGTGCTCGGGATCGCGCTGAGAGTGCTCGCGCCGACGTTCTGGGAGCGGGTCACGTCGATTGCGTCTCTCGATGTCGAGTCCAACTACGACCGCATCTGCATGATCTGGTCGGGCGCCGAGATGGTTCGGGAACGGCCTCTTTTCGGACAGGGGCCAGGCATGGTTGCTGAGCTCTATCCGATCTATCGCCACCCGACTGCTCCTCGTCTGCGGGTGCAGCATCTTCACAACACGCTCGTCCAGATGGCCGCTGAACGTGGGCTCGTAGAAGTGGCGGCCTACCTGTGGTTGATGGCTGCGTCTTTTGTGCTCGCCTGGCGTGAGCTCCGCTTCGAGGGAGGTCGTGCGGGACCACGGGCCGATCTCTACCTTGCGGTCTTGTTCGCGCTTGCTGCCTTCAATCTCGCTGGGTTGCTCGAGGCCAACTGGCGCGACACCGAGGTGCAGCGTCTGGTGCTCTTCATGATTGCGGCGCCCTGGTGCCTGCGCGCAGCACGCGAAGAGCCTTCAGCGCTCGACGTCGACTGACCGGCTGTCCACGACTGCGAGGAGCAGCTGATGCTCGAAGTCACCGTCGCCGAACCAGGTGTCCTCTGCGAGCACCACATAACGTTCACCGCGCCGCCAGGTCGCTTGGCTGCCTCCTTCGCCGAGGGCGAGCGAGCGGAGTCCAGCGTCGCCGTCGACTGGCTTGCCGAGAACGCTCTGGAGACGCTCGGACCAGGTCTCGAAGTAGCTGCGGAACTGTTCGTCCGCTTGGGAGTCGAGAAACTCGTAGGTAGCCCATTGGCCCGCATCCACGTACCGACTGGCAATCAGCTCTACAGCTCCGAAGTGGACCATCCGTGCAAGGTCTTCAGGCTCCCAATCGCTGGCGAGCTGGGTCAGATCGTAGAGGTCGGCACACGACTGAAAGACGAATATCGAGCAGCTGCTGAAACGACGTACCGGCTGCCTGAGCAACTCGTCGAGGACGGCCTCGATCGGCTGTTGCCATCTCACCGTGTCTTCGGCGTCTTCGCGATGGTCTCGCAGCAACGTCGCCGACGGCGGCTGTAGTCGCGGCTGCAGGTTGCTCGGGAGCGAGCTCGATGACCAGAGCGCGCTCCCGTCGTCGCCGACGAGTCGGTAGGTGGTCAGGCCGTCGGCAGTGTTTGCGGAGCCTCGGTAGCGCAGTGTCGGCCTGCGGCCTTCGGCCTCGAAGAAGAGGATCTCGGGTTGGGAGCCGAGGACGTGCAACAGGCCTCCTCCGGGCCTCCAGAACTCGACGAGAGCGCCGAAAGGATCGAGTAGCGGTTCTCGGCTGCCGGGGAGCCGCGCCAGATTGCCGTCGGTGTCGAACAACGCGACGCCGCTACCATCGATCCCCAACGCTCGACACGAGTCGTTGAAGTGGCTGACCCAGTCGAGCGACTCGTCGATCTTCGCCGCTCCGTCGAGTCCCAGGAAGCGGCCGTGTGAGCCTTTTCTGACGAGACCGCAGCGGACCGTGCGCGACAGTTGGTCACCGGTGATGACCTCACGCCCAGCGCGATCGACGAAACCTTCTCGGCTCGACTCGCCGGGTGGAAGATGCAGGAACGAGTACAGCGCGGCTTCTTCAGTAGGCTGCAGGGAGGTATAGCGCGGTTCGAGGACCCAGTTGCCAGTGGCGTCGATCAGTCCGTCGAGAGTGTCGGTCATCTCCCACTCCGGGTCGCCGACCGGCTTCTCGACGGCGGCAGCCGCGAGTCCATCATCGCCAAAAGGTCCGGCCTCGTCGTAGCGTGCGGGAATCACCAGGTTGCCGCTGCGATCGATGTAGCCGAACTTGTCCGTTCCGCGGGGCATCACGGCGGCGAGGCCGTTGGGCGAGAAGCTCAGGGCGACGTCGAATGGGCCACTGATGGCGGTCTGACCGTCAGTGTCGATGTAGGACCAACCGTCACGGTTCTGGACCGCCGCGAGGCCATGCTCGAATGGCCGCGCGCTCGGATAGCTCGGGCCAACGACGACCTCGCCTGTGCGGTCGGCGAAGCCCCACTTGCCGTCGAGCTCGACCCTCGCGAGCCCCTCGTCCGAGTGAGTGCGAGCCATGTCGAATCGAGGTGATGACAGCCACCGCCCGCTGCCGTCGATGAACCCCCATCGGCCGCCGGAGTCCTGAGCAGGGGCGACCGAACTCTCGGTCGATCCTCGTTCGAAGGCGCCGATGGTCAACAGGTCCGGGGAGCGGACGACTCGGCCACTCAGGATCAGGCCACACAGGACTCCGGTCTCAGTGGTGGCTGGCAGGCAGAAGACCTCGGCTCGAGTTCGAGCCAAGCACGGTGTGCAGAGCGCCACCAGGATCACGCTCGTGAGGAGCCAATGGCGACGCGACTCGCCCGGGCGTGGCTTGGGTGGTTTCAAGGGCAGGCCTCCATGCCTTCGAGTCGGCAATCCAGCCCAGCCCTCGGTGGGTCGGTCTGGTCGTCAGTCCGGGCTCGTCAGTCCGGTGGTGGGTCGATCCGGAACGCTGCCAGGATCTCTCTCCCCAACCTCCTAACGTCCCGGACGCGAGCAAACGCACACCCGGTTGGGGTAGGGGCTCGCAACGTCAGCTGCGAGTGTCGCCCGCGCTCTCTTGATCGCTGTCGAGGTGCCAACGGAGCCAGCCTTTGGCTCGTGTCCAGAGCCGCCTCTCGGTGCGGTCCGAGATTCCTAGCGCCATGGCGGTCTCTTTGGCGGGGTAGCCACCGAAGAAGCGGCATTCGACGACCTGAGCCATCTGCTCGTCCACGGCTCGAATCTTCTCGAGCGCCTGGTGAACCGCCAGCACCTCTTCTGCGTGCGCTCTCGCGTCCTGAACGTCATGGCCGGAAAGCGATAGCGGCTTTTCTCCAGCGCCGCGCTTCTGCGAAAGGCGGCGCCTGGCCGCGTCGACCAGGATGTGGCGCATGGCCTGGGCGGAAGCGGCGAAGAAGTGAGAGCGGTCCTGCCACTCGTCGCCGTCACCCACGGCCAACTTCAGGTAGGTCTCGTGGACCAGGCCGGTGGTGTCTAGAGTCTGCTGAGGCTGACGTCTGAGCTGCGCTCGCGCGATGATCCGAAGCTGGTCGTAGACCAGTGGCACGAGCTCGTCGAAGGCGTTGCGATCACCCTTCGAGCACGCACGCAGCCTCGCCGTGAGCTCCGGATCGGGTAGAGGGGGTGATGGTTCTTTCACGGTCTGGGCGCTCGAGCGCGTGACGGCTTACGTTCTAGCGAGCGATTCGAGTCGGTTCGGAGTCAGAGTCGAGTAGTGTAGCGGCGCTGTTTGCTGGCCGTCGGGCTGGTCGGTCCATGTGTCGCACGCGGCTGGCTCGGCTGGCGCCATCGCGACTGAGAGCGTCCCAGGGAGGATACGGTCGCGACGTGCGACCGGCGCTCACCGAGTACAACCCAGAGAGGCAACCGTGATGAGCGACTCCGTCGAAGGCTACGATTCGGACAACATCTTCGCCAAGATCCTGCGCGGCGAGATCCCCTGTGACCGGGTCTACGAAGATGATCACGTTCTGGCATTTCGCGACATCAATCCGCAGGCGCCAGTGCACGTGCTCGTCATTCCCAAGGGGCCCTACCGTTCCATCGTAGATCTGGCTGAGCAGGGTTCGGACGTCGAGATCGCCGCCTGGGTGCGTGCACAGGCCCACTTGGCTCGAGAGCTCGGCGTCGCCGACTCCGGCTTCCGGATCCTGTCCAACTGCGGCGTCGACGGCCATCAGGAGGTTGCACACCTCCACATGCATCTTTTCGGCGGCTGCGACCTCGGCCGAATGATCGAACCGGCGGGTTGAGGTAGAGCTCGCCGAATCGAGGCTGCTGAATCGAAGTCCTGAATCGACTACTGGGAAGGTAGCTGCAGCGTCAGGCGGCCGTCTGGACCGCCGACGTTGATCGTGGTCTCGAGAGCCGGCCGACCAGGGGTCGAGATGGTGAGCTGGTAGGAACCGAGCTCGGCAGCGAAAGCCAGGGTCCCATCCGGTGACAGACGCGTTCGGGCGAGGGTCGTGTCACCGGAGCGAAGCTCTCCCGTTCCGGTCACGACCGGTGCGAGCGTCGCCGCATCCACCACACTGATTTCGATTCCACCAGTCAGGTATTCGAGGGTTGGAGCCGGGCGCGCCGGGAGCTGGATTTCACGCTCTCGCAGGATCGCGGTGGCGACTCGCGTCGCGACCGTGGCGCGGTCGCCATCGATCCCGCTCAGCCGGAGACGGCCCTGGTAGTCGGTCTCGGCGACGCGTGGTGCACCGTTGCCGGTGACGGTTACGCGGGCGCCGGCGAGCGGGGCCCCGTCGAGCCGCAACCACAGAACGAGCTCGTCACCAACGTCCGTGAAGTCCAGCTCGACTCTGGCGGTCTCGCCTCGGTTCAACACGCTGTCCCGGCGCACTTCCCAGCCTTCGGCGGCGAGCTGGCCGACGACCTCCCAACGTCCAGGATCGAGGTCTTCGAGCGTGAATCGCCCTTCGAAGTCGACGCTCGCAAATCGAGATATCGATCGCCTTCGCGGATCGGCGGATTCTCCGCCGCCTTCGTTCGGGGGCGCGATGTGCCGGGCCGTCACTCGGATCTGAGACAGCTGATCGATCGACAGGCCCAGGACGAGCCCCAGAATCTGAGAACGAGGTTCGAGGTAGAGGTCGACGGAAGCATCGTCGCCGTCGAACAACTCGATCGACTGAGTCGACGACGATCCCAGGGTGCTCTTGGACGCCTGTAGGTCGAAAGCTCCGCCCGGCACGTCCTCGAAGCGGTAGCCACCGTTGTCGCTGGTCGACACTCGGCGCAGCCGTCCTCTGCGAGTGTCGTCGCCCTTCGGGACGAGCTGCACGATGGCTCCCGAGACAGGATTACCGTCGGCGGTGAAGACGACACCGGTGAGGGTGCCTCCGGAGAAGCTGATGTCGAGGCGGTTCTCTCCGGTAACGAGCTCCAGGCGCTCGACGCGGCTCGTGCCGTCGTCTCGTCGAGCGACGATCGACGTTGTGCCCGGAGCCAAACCTTCGAGATGGTACGCACCCTGCTCGTTCGTGCGCGCCCTCTTGCTACTGCGCGCCATGACCAGTACACCAGTGAGAGGCGAGCCGTCGACACCGGTGACGCGACCGGAGAGGCTCACTCCGGATCGAAGGTAGATCTCGAGGTCTCGAACGCCGCCCGCAGGCACCTCGACGATTCGGGGCTCCGAGGGGGCCCAGTCGTTGGAGCTGGCCTCGATGGTGTAGCTGGTGTCCGGCTTTGCCTTGACTTGAAAGCGACCAGAGTCGTCGGATCGCTCGGACAGCGAGCTCCGGCGGTCTCGCCGTGTGGTCGAGGTCGTCGGGACGAGCGCGACGGCAGCTCGGGCGACGGGCTCACCGGCCGGACTCAGCACCTGTCCGTCGACGACCGCGGCGGCCTCGAGCACGAGCTCGACGGCATCGTCGGCGGGGACGACCACCATGACGTCGGCGGCCTGGTAGTCGTCGTGCACGGCCTCGATGCGAATCTGTTCGCCGGCCATGAGCTCGCCGATGGAGAAGGCGCCGGATTCGTCGGACGTGATCGACAGATCGTGGATGACAAAACGGCCCGACGGTGTCCGAGTCACACGCGACGCAGGTAGCGAAGCTCTTCGGCGATTTCCAGGGACACCGAGCCTGATTGCGGCATCCGCGATCCCTCGACCGTCGGAGTCCACGACTCGTCCCTCGACGCGCACCTCCGGTTCGAGCGTGACCACGCCGAGATCGAACTCGCCATCCTCGGAGGGCAGCTCGATCCCTGGAATCGAGGCGGCGGCGTGGCCCTGCGCGTCGACTCTCAGGGTTGCGGTACCGCCGGGCAGTCTCTCGATTCGGAAGATGCCGTCAGAGTTGGAGGCGACCGGGGGGGTCGATCGTGGTCGACGCGCGCCTCGGCCTGAGCCGCGATCACCCCGCTGCACGTCCAGCGTGACCTGGGCACTCTCGATCGGGAGACCGTCCGCACCGATGACCTGACCCACCGCAATCCGGCCTCGACTCAGCGTCAGGACGACTGACCGACGAATCTCGAACGGCAATAGTGTGTCGAGGCTCGAGGGAGTGGAGCGAAGGAAGTCGGGGTGCGCTGCCACCAGCCGGTCGAAGCCGGCAGGAACCTGGGTGAGCAGAAACGAGCCGTTCTCACGGGTCCAGGTCGTCGGGAGACTGGACCCGGCAGAGATGCCTCTGGACGAGACCGGGCGTTTGAAACCAGTGACGCGCGCTCTCGAGATGGGCGTTGCGCTAGTGGACTGAACGGTTCCGACGATGGTCGCCGCGGGCTCGAGTGGTAGCGGAGACGGAAGCGAGCTGGCCGGGGTTTCGACACGTCGCGTCACGAAGCCAGGCGCAGAGCCGATCCAGGTCACGGATCGACCGTCGCCGGGTACCCACGACAGCGCGAGCTCACCGGAGTGGCCCCACTGGGCCCAGGCG
>JANQPS010000630.1 GCA_028285365.1 Thermoanaerobaculia bacterium
GCCTGTACTGCTCACTCGTCTACATCGATCGAGAGGGCTCCGTCGGCTCCGTCCATCGCAAGCTGATGCCCACGTACGAAGAGCGACTCACCTGGTCGACGGGTGACGGCCATGGTCTGCGGACCCACGCTCTCGGACGCTTCACGGTGGGCGGCCTCAACTGTTGGGAGAACTGGATGCCGCTGGCGCGCACTGCGCTCTACGGCCAGGGCGAAGATCTTCACGTCGCCGTTTGGCCCGGCAACGTTCGCAACACCATCGACACCACACCCTTCCTGGCGAAAGAGGGGCGCTCCTACGTCGTTGCGGTCTCCGGTCTCATGAGACGGGAGGACATTTCCCAGTCTGTCCCCCACCACGCTCTGATTCGCAACAGCGCCCCCGAGCTCATGGCCGACGGTGGCTCGAGTCTTGCGGCCCCGGACGGACGCTTGCTGGTCGAGCCCATCATCGGCGAGGAGCGACTCGAGGTCGCGGTCATCGACCATCGCGAAGTCCTGAGAGAGCGTCAGAACTTCGACTCCGTCGGCCACTACTCACGGCCTGACGTGCTCGAGCTACGCGTCGATCGGCGGCGTCAGTCGGCAATTCGACTGGACGACTGAGAGGCGCGGCCCAAGGACCACGCGCCCATCGCACGGACGTTGGATGCGTTTGGGTTGAAGTAGGTCGCTATTCAGCTCCCGGGGCAGCGGAACTCAAAGTCATCCAAACCGAACTTGGCCGCATTCGGCTCGGCGATGCCGATGGCGTTGAACCATATTGCCTTCAATACAACCCCGTCGATACCCAACGCACCGGACGTCACGGTAATCCACTGATCGTCTTCGAGTTCGATGATCTCGCCGAGACTGGTAATGTTGTCGATTGTGCGATAGGTCACCGCCACTCGGTCGATGAACGCTGGCCGGTCGTAGTCAGTGAAGAGCTTCATGGAGTCGAACAGGAAGCCGTCTTGGTTGGTGATCTTCGCGCCCTTCCCCACATCGGCAGCGCGAGCCTTCAGCCAGTTGTCACTCCCCTCGGCACCTGAAGCTTCGACCGTAGAGTCGACGATAGTCCAACTTCCCCAGGCCTGTTGTTTGACGGGATCGTCGTATCCCCAGGAGAAGGCACCGTACTCGATCGGAAGATCGGTTCCGAAACGAGTCCCGTGGTCAGCTGGGCCGAAGCCCTCGACCGAAAACGTAGCGGGACCTGGACAGTCCGGGGGAGTGGGCGCGCAAGCGTTGACGAACCTCACGCGGCGGCTGTTGCTACCAGCGATCAGTAGATTACCGTCGATGTCCACAAAGACACCGTGGGGATTGTGCAAGTGAGCGCTCGTCGCGGCGATCTCATCACCGTTGTATCCCGACACGCCGGTCCCGGCAACGGTCTCAATTACGCCGCCACTGACTCGGCGAATACGATGATTGAGGTGATCAGCGATGAATAGATCCCCATCGGGAGCGAGCGCGATTCCAAGGGGATCGTGCAGGGATGCAGCGGTGGCGCTGATCCCGTCTCCGTTGTAGCCCTGCACTCCGTTCCCGACCACCGTAGAAATGACGCCTGTCGTAGCGTCGATCCGCCTCACGCGATAGTTCCGATTGTCAGCAATGTAGATATTCCCCGACATATCTACTGCCACATCGGTGGGAGCTCCGACCATGGCCGTGACGGCAGGGATGTCGTCACCGTTGAATCCCTGGACTCCCGTGCCCGCTACCGTCGTGATGGTGCCTTGCGGATCTACTTTCCTAACGCGATAGTCCTGGGTGTCGGTGAAATAGAACGATCCGTCGTCAGCTGCGAAAAGACCAAACGGCCGGCGAAGCTGTGCAGCGGTGGCGGGACCACCATCGCCTGAGTAGCCTGGGACACCGGTTCCGGCAACGGTGCTGATCAACATCGTGGAGAGGTCGACTCGGCGTATTCGCGCATTCTCTAGGTCAGCGACTAGGAGACCGTTGTTCGAGTCTAGGGCAATTCCAAGTGGTGCGACGTTCGCTGCCGAAGCCACTATGCCGTCACCGTTGTAGCTGGTTGAACCCGTGCCAGCAATGGTGCTGATCAACCCCGTGGACGCGTCAACGAGCCTGACGCGTCTTTGGTCGGTGTCCGAGATGAAGATGTTCCCGTCCTCATCCGCGATCACTCGATTGGATTCTCGGAGTTGTGCCGTAACAGCGGCTATCCCGTCGCCGTTGTAGCCGCTCACGCCGGTACCAGCGATAGTGAAGATGGTCCCTGCCACGCATGGCTCCTCGGCCATGGCCCAAGACGTTGTTAGGGACCAGAGAAGTAGCAAGCATGGTGCGACTTTGCGCAAAGGCGATTGTTTGTGCACGGACGCTCCTCTCTATGTCTTGTCCATCCAACCCGAGAGGAGGCGAATCGACCTTCCCCTCGTTTGGCTTGCTCCATCAAACCATCGCGGTCCAGGAGTGGCTGCTAGTTCACTCGTAGCCAGATCCTGTCCTGCGTCGGCGGTTGGGCGCCTTCCCAAGAGTGTGGCCTGCCAAGGGCAGGAGTCGGCTGCTATCTAACCGAGTCCCCACATGACAGCAAGTCCGAGGCCGATGAACACCACAGCTGCCCAGAGCACCCGATCGGCGTTTTGCTGTAACAGCATAGCCAAGTCTCGGACCGACTCGAGCGAGCGACGCACCCCGCGCGATCGAGGGTCCTGAGGGCTGTCGAGCTGTTCTCCACGAGGTAACCGCCGCGTCGTTAGTCGTAGCGTTCTGAGGCTTTGCGCCCGACGTGACGAATCGTCTCCGTTGGCTCCCGCAGCTTCAGGAGACGGTAGTGAACGCCGTCTCCCCAGCTCGATCTCGAGCATCGGCAGTCCCTCCTGAATGTGGAATGACTCATGCTATCAGAGCATCCGCCTTCCAATACAAGCGGTTCGGCCAAAAAAGCGAAGAAAACCGGAATAAATCCGAGTAAAAGAGGGCCCGAACCTCGAGACCGTTGATGGGGCATTGGTCTCCAGGACACATCGGGCCCTCAAAGACTAGAAGCGAGGAATCGACGCAGAAGTGACATGGAGACTCGAACATGGGAGTGACAGCTACCTCCCGAGTACCGGTCATTCCCGAGGCAACCAGCTCAACCTGTTCGCCCGACCCTGGAGCTTCTCGAAGGGTCCGCCGCCAGCCGCTCGAGCCCCGTCACCGTCAGGCGGCCTCCTACCCGAGTGGCTCCCCGAGTGGCAAAAACCGCGGAGCTAGCTCGTCGACGTGTCGAAGTTGAACATCCAGTTGATGCCGAAGCGATCGACGCAGCTGCCGAAGTAAGAGCCCCAGAACTGATCCTGCAAGGGCATGACGACCGTGCCTCCCTCGGCCAACCTGTTGAAGCGTTCTTCACACCCCTCGCGGCTCTCGGGCGAGTACGAGATCTGGACGTTGTTGCCGGCGACGAAGGTCGACGCAAAATCGCCTTCTGACGGCAGGTCGCTCCCCATCAGGACACTGGTCCCGATGGTGAGGGACATGTGCATGACCTTGTCCTTGTCGGCGTCCGCGACGGGCATTCCTTCGGGGCCGTCGGCAAAGGTCTGCACGACGTCGAACTCGCCGCCAAAGACGTCGCGGTAGTGCTCGAAAGCCTCTCGGCAGTTTCCGTCGAAATTGAGGTAGGGGTTGAGACTCATGGCTGCTCCTCGTCGCAGTTTCGAAGAGAGAAGTCGTTCCTCACCGTCATACGGATGGGCACGGCAACGTCCTCTCTGAGACGACGCTGCTCGGGTGTGAGAAACTTCACTGATCATGTCACTCTTCGACTACTCAGACTCCCCCGTACCTGTTCGCTCGACCCTCGCCGAAGGCCACCGTCGCGCCTTCGAGCGCATTGCCCGTCCGGGCATGTGGTGGACCGGCCCGGAACGGGTTGCCATTGCTGCCGAGTCGCGCGCAGCTTTCGACTGTGAGCTCTGCAAGGAGCGCAAGCAAGCGCTGTCACCGTTTGCTGTCGACGGCGAGCACGACCGACCGACTCAGGAAGGGCTCGCTCCGTTGCCGGACGCCGCTGTGGACGCAGTGCATCGACTGGTCACCGACCCGGCTCGCCTCTCAGGGGAGTGGGTCGAGACGCTGACCAAAGACGGCGAGCTCACCGTCGAGCAGTACGTCGAGATGATTGGCGTGACGACGCAGACCCTGTCGATCGACACGGTGCACCGCGGTCTCGGGATACCGCTCGAGAGTCTTCCCGAGCCTCGAGACGGCGAGCCCTCGAGGCGTCGGCCGACCCAGGCCGCCATGGAAGGCGCATGGGTTCCCATGGTGCGCCCCGACAAGCTGGATCCCGAAGACGAAGATCTCTACGGTGGCGGTCGAACGGGCAACGTCATCCGCGCCATGAGCCTCGTCCCCAACGAGGTGCGCGCGCTGACCGATCTCAGCGGCGCGCAGTACCTCAGCATGCCGCAGATGATGGCGTGGGGTGAGCAGTTCAGGTCGATCACGAGGCCACAGATCGAGCTCGTGGCGGGTCGGGTGTCGGCCCTCAACGAGTGCTTCTACTGAACGACCTCACACGCGGCCATGCTCCGGGTGAGCGGCGAGGCAACACAAACCGAGGTCGATCTCGAGGCGATCACCGCAGGGACAGATTCCTCTGGCAAGCACAGTCAGGTTCCTCACAGCGATCTCCTCATTGCGCTGGCAGAAGCAGTCGTTGCCGCCGACGAGGAAGAGCTCCGACCTCTTCGGGAGCGCGCGGTCGCAGAGATGGGCGAAGAGCAGCTCGTCGACGCCATCGCTGTCGCCGGAAACTTCATGCGGATGGTGCGCATCGCTGACGGCACGGGCATACCGCTCGACAAACCCATGATGCAGATGTCCCAGGACTTTCGCGCCGACCTCGGAGTGGACCAGTTCGGAGGCGCCAGCAACACGCCGGAGCTGGGCATCGTCGCCAAAGCGACCAGCGGCCTCACCCGCGCAGCGTTCCGTCGGATGGCCAAGCCATAGCTCGGGCGTAGGAGCGGGCACATGAATCGATTCGTCGCGACGTTCAGAGTCCAGGATCTGGCAACCTGGGAGAAGGGCTTCCTCACCCACGGCGATCTCTTTCGTTCCCAGGGCACCGTCAGTCCGGTGAGTTATGCCGTCGCGGAAGAAGACAGCACCGTCGTCCTCAGCGGAGAGTTCGAGGAGTTGGAGCACTTCCTCTCGGCGCTGAGTGAACCCGACGCAGCCGCGGCCATGGAGGCCGACGGGATCGTCGAAGGTTCGTTCCGCCTCTTCGTGCTGGACCGCCGCTTCGACTTCTGAGGGGTCGGCACGTCTCAGCCGGGCACCCTCGATCGCACGACACACCCGAGCGGATCGTCGCAAGAGGGCTAAGTCTCACCAAACAAAGGACTTAGCTCTGTGCGCCACTGGTATTGGACAAAGCGAGCACCCTGAACACTAGATCTGGGCCCCTGACTCCAATCGGCCCCAAGACCTTGTGGTCTGGATGTCGTGAGCGCTATGCTGACCCGAGGCCGTCCAACCGGCGACGGCAGCGTTGCGCATGCTCAGACTCAAGAACATCGAGGTTTCGGGATTCAAGTCCTTCGTCGATCCGGTGGCAACCGAATTTGCCCCCGGAATCACGGCGATCGTGGGCCCGAACGGCTGTGGCAAGAGCAACCTGAGCGAAGCCATCACCTGGGTTCTGGGTGAGCAGAGCGCCAAATCGCTCCGCGGCGGCCGGATGGAAGACGTGATCTTCGGCGGTACTGACCGTCGCAAACCACTCGGCATGGCCGAGGTGGCGTTGACCCTCCAGCTGGAAGACCCGTCAGAAGCCACGGAGCTGGGGCTCGACCCTGCTGATCAGGGTCGCATCACGATCGGCCGACGGGTCTTTCGAACCGGCGAGAGTCAGTACCGGATCAACGATCGCCAGGTCCGCCTCAAGCACATCAAGGACCTCCTCGCCGACACCGGACTCGGCGTTCGCGCCTACTCGGTCATCGAACAGGGCCGAATTGGCCAAATCCTCTCGAGCAAGCCCCAGGAGCGCCGCAAGCTGATCGAAGAGGCCGCAGGCATCACTCGCTACAAGGCGCGCAAGCGCCTGTCGGAGCTCAAGCTCGAAGAAGCGACCGCCAACCAGATGCGGCTCGACGACATCATCTCGGAAGTCGAGCGAGCACTGCGCTCGCTCAAGCGTCAGTCCAACGCCGCGGTGCGCTTCAAGACCGTCGACGCCGAGTACCGCCGCCTTCTCAGACTGGTGCTCGAAGGACGCTGGGACAGCCTCGGTCAGCAGCTGCTGGGCATAGATGGTCAGATCGAGGTACTGCGCGACGGAGACCGCAACCTCCTCGAGCGTCAGACCGGCCTCCAGAGCAAACTGACCGAAGCCAAGCAGCGGCTCGACGCGACGTCGACGGAGCTTGCGGGGCACGAGCGACAAAGTGCCGAGCTCAACGCCCAGATGGAGCGCCTCAAGGAACAACTCCGCGGCTCGGGCAAGACGCGCGCCGATCTCGAGGAGCGACTCGCCGACGGTGAGCGACTTGCCCTCAAACGCCGCACGGATATCGCTACCCAGCAGCGACAACAGGGAGAACTCCAGGGACGCGGCAAGGACCTCGAGACGGAGCGCGAGGACGCCGAGAAGGCCGTCGCCGAATCGAACGAGCTGATCGCCGGCGCCAGCTCCGCCCTGGCCACCGCCGAAAGAGCCCAGGAGGAGGTCCGCTCCCAGTTGATGAGCTCCCTGGCTCAGGTCAACACCTCCCAGAACAAGCTCCACCAGCTGCAGATTCAGGAAGAGAAGGCCACCTACCGGCGCGATCACCTCAGGACCTCCATCGACGAGAAGAGGCAGCAGCTGGACGCCACGACGAGCGACCACGAAACGGCGCAGCACAACCTCGGCGAGCTGGAACGGCGCGTCGAGTCGAAGAGTCAAGAGCTCGAGTCGACCAAAGCTGCTCTGGACGAGGTCCTGCA
>JANQPS010000641.1 GCA_028285365.1 Thermoanaerobaculia bacterium
CCTGGAAGTTGCTCGGAGCTCTCGACGCGCTCGCCGTGGCCGCCGCAGGCTTCGATCACCTTGGCGTAGTCGGGAGCCGGGGCGAGTGACGTGAGTGGCATCGACCCGCAGCGGCTTGCGGCTCCGTCCGGGGCGTCCTTGTGTCCGCGCGGAGCGCCAGCCCCGCACCCACAGCGGCGGTGATGCGCTGACGATCGAACAGAGTCGCCGACGGGAACTGACCGAACTGGGTCCGGCTGAGCGAGGGCGGCTCGCCGAGCGCGATGAGCACCGGGCCGAACGCCGATCGGGCCGGCAACACCCTCGCCGTCGCCAACCTCAGGGACCGGTGTGTCCTTCTTCGGTCGCGCTATCGGCGGCCCGTACCGCCTCGACTACCTCCAGAACCGCCTCGATCACCACGTCCGGACGGTCCATCTGGATGTAGTGAGCGGCGTCAGGAACCAGTTCGTGCCGACTCTTCGTCGACCAGGTGGCTTGCTCTTCGTGCAGAGTCTTCCACTCGTTCTGGAAGGCATCCGCTTGCTCTCGGGTCATCCCCGTAGCGGCAAGCATCGTCTCGTCGAGCGGCGCCATCGCTGTAAGAACGACTAGAGGACGGTCTCCGAGGTCCCGAAACGCGCCGGCCTCGGCAAACGTCGCGTCGATCGAGCTCGATTCCAACAGCATCTGCCCCAGTGACCGTGACAGATAGGCCCTCATCACTTCGACGGGCTCCTGGTCCGTTAGCTGGTCGAACCTGATCTGCCCTCCGAGAAGCCGGACCACACCCGTCCACGACAGCTTGGCGGCAATCTGCATCGGAGCCATGGAGGGTTGCGCCGCCCCACCACCCGCCTCGGCCAGTCTTTCCACCTGGTCGGGATGAGACGCGTCGACGAACACCAGTCCAGCGACGTCGCTGCCGTACTTCTTGGTGTACGTCATGATGTACGGCCCTCCAAGAGAGTGGCCCACCAAGACAAACGGGCCCTCCTCCTGCGCCCCTGCCAGAGCCGCGTGCAGGTCGGCGGCCACGGTGCTCGCGTCGTGCGGTGCCGGAGACGGATCGCTCCAAACGATGCCTGCCCGGCTGTAGGCGCAGGCACGAGTCTCCGCGGCGACGGCATCGTGCACCAGGGTCCAGCTCAGCGCACCGCCGATATCGAGCCCCGACTCGAAGACAACCGTCGGTGACCCCGTACCGCGGCAGTCCATGTGGATGCTCCGGCCGCCGATGTCGACCATCTCTCCTGGAGGCGGGTACTTGGAGAGCGCACTCCGCCACGACACAGCCTCCCAGATGGCCCCGACCACGATGACGACGACGAGAAGAGCGACGAGACCGACGGCAATGCGCTTGGTCCAACGCAGGATGGAAGAGCCGATCGAGGACTTGGCCATGGGGTCTCCTATGCCGCTAGCTGGCACTGAGTTCGTGCCGCGCTTCACGACCCAGCGGCAGTGTCCGGGTGAGGGTTACCCATCGTATCGACTGGAGAGGACGATGAGCCACGTGACCCCGTTCCAAACGGACTGACGACACCAGAGCCCGCGGCGGCCGTCGTCTCCTAGTCGGTCAGCACGGTCCCGCGCATCTCGCCGTCACTCACGCGAGCATCGCCAGATCGCGCCAGCGACCCGAGCTCGAGGTCGTCTCCAAGCCGCCGAGACAACTCGGCCAGCTCGCTCGGCAGGTCGAGCGACGAGCCGCGCGCGGATGGCAAAGCGGCGAAGATCCAGTTCGTGCTGTCCGGAATGTCGAGCAGGTAGAGCTCTTCGAACGCGGACCGGTAGGTCACCACCATCGAGCCGTATAGCCGATTGGTCTTCGGACCGAACACGTTGGCCACCACGACCCCGTCTGGCTTCGTCGCGTCACGTGCCGCGGTGAGAAACTCCAGAGTGACGAGCGCTTTCGGAATGGCGCGCTCGTCGTACGCGTCGAGAACGATCAGGTCATAAGGCTCGGTGACCTCTTCTATGAACCGCCGGCCATCGGCTACCACGATCCTGAGACGGTCGTCCTCCCGGACTCCGAACCACTCGCGGGCGACCCGGGCCACTTCACCATCCAGCTCCACGACGTCGATCTGGGCCGTCGGCAGTTTGTGGTGGAGAAACATCGGAATCGAGCCACCACCCAGCCCCACCACGAGAATCCTAGCCGGATCGCGAACGAACGCCAGTCCCGCCATGACCGCGCGCGTGTAGGGAAGATGCAGCCGCTCTGGGCGCCCGACTTCGACCCGGCTCTGTACGGGACCAGAGGAGCCGAATCGCAGGGTCCTGATCTCTCCGAGCTGCTCGGTGACGACGATCTCCTGGAACTCGGACCGAGTCTCGAAGACCACGCGCTCGTGACGACACGAGGCGAGCAGGAGCAGAACGAGCGCGGCGAGAGAGCCGGACGGACGGCGGTGTGTGCTCTTGATCACGAACTACGCCCCAACGTGCCTTATTGGTCGAACGTGCCTTTAGTCGAAACGTGCCTTTCAGTCGAACATCGCGATCGCAAGCGTTTCCTCGGCCCACGCAGCGACTCCCGGAATTCGCCGTCTTTCCTCGTGACCTGCCGAGCTCCGAGACGACACTCGCATCGAGCAGGAGCATCAGCCTAGCGGCGGAACCTCGGCCCGCTCTCGACTCCGCACTGTAGAAACACTACGACACGTTTTGGCACGCGCCTGGCATGTCCCAGAACCCGCAGACCCGACGGACACTTGGCTCCAAGGCAGGGGTCGGCTCCTGCTGCACGCTACTCTTCCGTCCTAGACCCCCCAACCATGACATCCCATCGCCCCGCATCCGACGTTCCCCGCCTGCCAGGCCACCTGCCCCTCGTGGGGCATGCGATCCAGTTCTACCGTGACCTGCCGTCGACACTGCGCTCAGTAACCCAAGAAGGGTGTCGACTGCAGCGAATGCGCGCTCCGGGCGGCGTCGACATGATGGTATGGGGTGACCCGGCTTCGTTCGACCTCTTCAGGCACAGAGCCGGCAGCTCGGCCCATCAGGTGGAGGTCGGCGAGGTGGTCTTCGGCACCAAGTCCATGCTGTCCTCCGACGGGGCCGAACATCGCCGGCGGCGCGAGGCCTCCGGCCGACCCTTTACGCCACGCGGGCTCACCATGAGTGGCGTGAGCGCCGTCATCAGCGAGGTCGTCGAAGAACGCGTCGCCGAGATGCTGACGCGTTCGGAAGTGCTGCTTCTCGAAGAGAGCCAAGTTTTGGCACTCGACATCGTCTTTCGCGTCATGGGTGTGCCCCGCGACGAGCTCAGAAGCTGGACGCAGAAGTACACCGAGATGCAGAGCTCGGTGGGTTTTCCCAAGTGGAACCTCCCCGGGTCTCCGTACCGTCGCGCGCGCCGAGCCCGCGACTGGGTGGACGAGCGGCTCAAAAACTACATCGCGCGAGCCCGACTGGACCCCGAGATGACCGGGCTCGTCGCCGAGCTCGTCCGCGGTCGCGACGACTCAGGCAAGGCACTGAACGAGCAGGAGATCCTCGACAACCTGCGCCTCATGGCCTTCGCCGGCCACGAGACCACCGCCTCCACCATCGCGTGGATCGTCAGCTACGCCGCAACCCGGCCGGAAGTCTTCGAACCCCTCCAGACCGAAGCCCTCGCCAGCAGTGTCCTGCCTCAGACCCCCAAAGAGATGGGTGAGTTCCCCTACGCTGAAGCCATGTTTCGCGAAACTT
>JANQPS010000646.1 GCA_028285365.1 Thermoanaerobaculia bacterium
GCCCTGGAAAGGTGGCCGTCTCTGCGAACCGGCCGGTGACCCAGACCTTGTACATCTCGTCCGGGTCGAGGAGTCCTGGCCCGGAGGCCCGGTGCAAGGCCAGCGCCTTGCCGGAGCTGTCTGGTCCGTCGAGCACGGTGCTCCAGACGAGTCTCTGCGACACGTCGTACTTGGCAACGAACATGGCGTTCCGACCCGGGCGACCGACCTCGGCGGTGCCGTCACGATCGAGGTCGACCACACCTCCGAGCGTGCCGACCACGTAGATGTTGCCATGTTCGTCAGCCGCGAGATCGGCGACACTACCGTGGGCGTGGGCCTCGCCGACCCCGGTGATCACGAAGCTGCTGTGCGAGACCTGGGACGCCAGCGGGGTGGCGGCCGCGAGCCACGTAGCCACGGCGCACAGGGCGAACACGATCGATAGCGACGAGGACGAGCGATGCGACGAGGTGTCGACGTCTCGATGCTGAACGGCGCGCGGCCGAGAAGGGTCGTTCGACGGCCGGTGCAGGCGCCGGGGGCGCGAACGGTGGTTGCGGAGTGGTCTGTCTGGGCGTGGCATCGTCGTCTCCTAGGAGCAGGGTGGATGATTCAGCTCTCGAGCACGTGATTGGGTGTCGAGGCCTGGGCAACCGTCCTGGCGTCCGGGCGGCGGGATTTGTTACCGCGACCCTTCTCGCAACGCGGGAGGTGGCGACATGCCGTGTCGTCTTTTCGCGCGATCAGAGGGAGATGGGCGCTGGTGAGCTCGTGCGGCGGTGGGCGACGACGGTCTCGTGGTCGATGGCGGAGTCGACTGGGGTCGAGGTTCTTCACTGCGTTCAGAATGACAGTGGGTGGGCGTTCCGTGTGGCGGCTGGTGAGCTTCCGGGGTTGCGGGTGGTAGCGCGAATCCCTCGTCCTGTTTCCGTGCGTGGCGAGTTCCTCCTGGCTGCCATTCCCCGACCTCTTGTCGTCCCGACAGAGTGCCGGCCGCCGGGTTTGACCGCGGCGTGATGTGGGGCCGGCACGGCGGAGGGATCTCGACCCGCGTGTTGCAACTGTCGAGGGGGTGGCCGTCGTCGCGTCTTGCTGTCTCGGCAAGCCACAGCGCCTCCGCCGCGATTTTTCGTCCGGTGGCTTTCGGATGGGCTTGAATCCGCCCATCCCGACACCGAGTGCTCTGCGCCTTTTCAACACGAACGAACGTGCGAGACGCTCTTCACAGTATTTCCGCAAGCCTTTCCGCAACGCTTTCCACAGCCTCGAAGGCACCTTTTTTCTGACTTCGAGCCGTGCAAAGTTCGTGTTGAGAACAGGTTGCGAGGAGCGGGGTTCTCGTCACGTCGAGAAATCACGCAAAGTGTGTTGACTGCCACTTTCCGGAGGAGTACCTTGACGCGCATTGGGACTGTGACTGTGATGCACATCCTGATCGCCGGCCGAAGGTCGGAGCGCTTGGAAGCCGACGCAAGTCAACCGCTTCCGGGAGCCACGAGCTAGGACGACGGTGTCGGAGGCGGAAAGTAGCCCGCGGTACAAGAAGGCGCAAGCCGGACTGTGACAGAGGCGACAGGAAGCCGACGGCTGCCAAAGGCGGAGCCCGGAGGCAACTGGGAGGCGAAAGCTGAACAGATGGCAAAGGGAGGCAGGGATCGAGGTCGTTAGCGCGGCCGAGAGAACAGCTACCGAGGAAACGGAAACTCGGAAAAGCGCAAGCCGACCGAGGGGAAGAGACCAAGGGAGAAGCCGGAGGCGCTCGGTTCGATCTCGATCGGGTACGCGGACAGAGAGATCTGATCGCGGAATGATCGAAGGCGGGTCGAAGACGGAAGGTGGCGCAAGTTGCCGAACGTCTGAGA
The DNA here is from genome assembly GCA_028285365.1 of Thermoanaerobaculia bacterium. Classification (GTDB taxonomy): domain Bacteria; phylum Acidobacteriota; class Thermoanaerobaculia; order Multivoradales; family Multivoraceae; genus JANQPS01. Next base: position 1,845 of record JANQPS010000646.1, read on the forward strand.
CGAGCACTGAACCGGAGGCGAAACGTGCAGCAATGTGCGAGACGCCAAAAGGGGAAGAGCAACCGCGCCGGGGCTGAGAGACGGTTCGCCGTTTCAGAGGTCAAGGAGTCGAAGTGAGTTGTCGGGGCGCTCTCGGCGAGGAGCAACGACGAAAGTCGAAGCCGATCGACGAGATCAAAGCGCAACCGAGCCGGGCGTCCGAAAGAGCCGATGAGTGGAAGACGCCGAAAGGTGATGGAAGCTCGGAGGTAGGTCGGAGATTCGCGGAGCCGAAGCTTCCGAGACTCGACGTCGCAAGACGAAGAGACGAGGCCGCGACGGTGGAGCGAGGCCGGCACCATTCGCAAGAACGGTAGAGCCGATCCGGGAAAGAATCAGAGGTCGACCTGGGTGAAAGCCCCGGGGCAGTCCCAATCTTCGTTTGTGGGAGCGGCCGCGCTCGGAGGATTGAGGGGTGTCGCCTCGCTGCACTCCCCCTGCGGCGTCGACGCTTGCGCTGTGACCCTGGCGCCCGTCAACCTCCGGGCGAGGCATTGAACGGGCGCCGAAGTTCGCAAGCGGCTAGCGCCTTGCCTGCAGGCCTGACGGCTGGAGACCTCGTTTGATGCAGGCCGAAGCCGCTCCCCTGCACGAAAGCGGCGCCGGCTTGCTTGGCGAGTCAGCGCTTGGTCCGCTACCGGGTCACGTCTGGGCGTCCCATGCGGCTTCTTCGGCCGACCCTGGCTCGGGCAGGACTTCGCCCCGCTCCATGGCGTAGCTGGCTCCGACGTCGACTAGAGACGTTTCGATCTCTTCGGGGTCGAGCTCTGTGAGCTCCACGAGGTGGTTGCGCAGACGACGGCAGATGGCCGCCTTCTGATCGCCGTTTCGGCCAGCGCGAATGCTGCCGGCGATGTGGGCGGTGGACCGTGCGGACTGGTCTTCGGGCTCCGTGAACAGCACGTGCACGAGTGAAGGAGGGGCTCCGGTGACGCTACAGTGAACGTCCACGACGTTGCGGCTGAACTGCTGACGTTGCTCGACATCGAGAGTGTCAGACGGAATGGCGACTCGGTAGAGGGGCATGGTCTCAGGCTCCGGAAGAGGTGGAGGGGTTGGCGTCTGAGAGGGCCACGAGCACTTCGTGATCGGTGCAGCCGGTGCTGGTGGTCCAGAGGTCGCAGATGGCTCGCATGAACCGCTCGCGTTGCTCGGCGGGGGTGGGGTGATCCACCGAGGGAGCGACGATCGATGTCGTGCTCGGCTTGGCCTCGGTGAACATCTGACCCGGCGGAACGACTCGCCACGTCATAGACGCCTTCTCGGGCGGGAAGTGATCGTCGTGAAGGGCCTGTAGAGCGGCTTCTAGGGATTCCGCCTGGCTGTGGGCCGGCTGACCCTCGTGCACGATGCAGGTGAAGTGGGGCACGGATGCTCCTTTCTCGTTGTTCTGTCGACGGTCGCCGACATGGATCTGGCTGTTGCCTGTTGGGCTCTGGGTGGCGTGGTGTATAGTGAGTCTGTTTTTTGAACTTACCCTAAAACAGTCAGGCCCGCAAGGTCTGCACGAGGAGGTAGCAATGGAAACACTCATCCTGATGGTGATCTTCTTCCTGGCGATTCAGTGGCTCGCGTCCGGCGTCGAGTGGGAATCGACTCCCAGTCGGAGGATCGACCGATGATCGTCGGCCACTACGCCACGGCCCTGGTCGCTCGGCGCCAGCACCGGAGACTGCCGCTGTGGTCCTACTTGCTTGCAGCGATGTCGCTCGACATCGTCATGATTACTCTCGTGCTGTCAGGCGTGGAGCAGATGGCGCCGCTCGATCCGGAGTCACCGAAGCTGGCCGAGATGGTCATCGACATGACCTATAGCCATGACCTCCTTGCGGTTGCGGGCTGGGCCACCGTGGTGGGGCTTGCCGGTTGGGGCCTGGCGAGATCCGTGGTGGCCGGCCTCTGGCTTGGTGGGCTCGTGGTCTTACACGAGGTCTGCGACCTGCTCTCGGGCTTTCACCACTTCGTCTGGGGGCCAGACTCCCCGAGGGTCGGGCTCGGCACCTACACCCACGCGCCGCTTCTGGCGGTCGCGATCGAGGTTGCGGTCTGCGTCCTCTGCACCTGGTGGTTCCTGCGTGGCTCTGATGCGTCGCCCAAGCGCGTAGCCGGGCTCTATGCCGTCATGTTGCTGGGCTGCGCAGCTCTCTTGCCGTTTGCCCTCTGACGATCACAGCCGTCCCAGCCTCTCGCCAAGGATTAGGATGGCCCATCGTGGAGGCCCACGACGTGGCCGTAGCGTCGTGGGCTCGAGCGATGTCAGCTCATCCCGAAGGAGTCCCAGAGCCGTGAAGTGGAACGATGTTGGCGGTCAGGTTTGCTCGGTAGCCCGAGCCGTCTCCGTACTCGGTGATCGCTGGACGCTCCTCTTCCTGCGCGAAGCGTTCTCTGGCACCACCCGCTTCGAAGACTTCCTCGACGGTGTCGGAGCGAGCCGCGCTACCGTGGCCGAGCGACTCGATCGCCTGACGCGCGACGGCATCTTCGAGCAGCACGAGTACCAGACCAACCCCGTTCGGTACGAATACCGGTTGAGTGAGAAGGGGGCGGCCCTCCTGCCGGTGGTGCTCACGCTACAAAGCTGGGGGGATCGCTGGCTCGGAGACGGCAGGGGCCGCCCGGCGACGCTCGTCTGTGGCTCCTGCGGCAGGGAGACCGATCCGATTCTCGTGTGCGACAGCTGCGGAGAAGCTGTCGGCGATGACCTGCGGGCCGAGTATCGGGAAGATGCCTGGGTCAGGACGCGACAGAGTCGGCGATGAAGATGTGATGCCGTAGCAACCAGCGCCGACCTCCCGTAGAACAGGCTCCATGCAGAAGCTCACTTCCTGCGAAATAGCAATCGGATTCCCGTCAATACGGCACCCACTCCAAGGATCATGGAGAAGAAGGCAGCGTCCCAGGGAGACCGGCGTCCGCCGGAGTCGGTCAGTTCTCCGCGCAGTACGCCGTCACTGATGACATAGCCACCAACAATCGCAGCGACACCAAAGAGGACTAGAAACAGTCCAACGACTGGACCCGTGGCCGTTGTGGTTTGCAGATACTCATTGAGTTCTTTCTTGTGAGATACGGCCATCGGCAGTGCCAGGAAGAGCATGAAGATACCCGCGAGCATCGCGACGAGAACGATTTGGTGTTTCCATGGAGAGTGGACGGAGCCTATGAGCAGCAGAGCGCCGAACGGGATCTGAATCACGAGAACTCGAAAGCACCCTTTACCTTCTTGGGCGCTATGGCTCAGGTCGTCCATGGTCTCCGCTCCTCGGCTACGCGATGACAAGCCCATGCTAAGGGACCTGCTGAGTTTCATTGGTGGTTAGTGGTTGCCACTCGTGGCCAGCGAGCTGATTGATCGGACGACTACCATTCGTTGATACTGGTCTCGCCAGTCGCCTCTGCTCGGGTTGCTCGACGTCAAGCCCCGAGTGTTCCAGGACGAAGGCATCGCTCGATGATTTCCGCCTCCATTGCGCGGTATTGAATACCTCTGTACGCCATAGGGACTTGTCCGACTACACATTCGAGACTGACCCTGTACGGTGCTCTGGGCAGGTGAGCATGCTGTCAGCGTGTGGCGCCCGCGCTCGTGTAACCAGGGAGAACGACCCGACGGGAGACAGCTCGAGAATGGCAGATGTAATTCATCCGAACCTCTCACTCATGCAGCGTCTCGACCTCAGAAACCTCGACGCCTGTGCGGACATCATCGCTGACGACTTCGTCTGGCACTACTTCAACCCCAAGCTCCCCGAACTGGCTGGCGACTATCGCGGACCCGAAGGACTGAACGGCTTCTTCGAGAAGGTGGGGCAAATGAGCAGTGGCAGCTTCCATGTCGACGTCGTCGATGGTCGTGCGGTGGGTGACGAACTCGTCGTCACTCAGACCTGCAATCGCCTCTCGATGGAAGAAGCGACCGGAGGTAACACGATCGAGTTCGACGTAGTCGTCGTCTGGCGAATCGTAGACGGCAAGATCGCGGAAGGCTGGGACATTCCGTCTGTCTACAGCGTTCGCATGGTCGAGAACTGACCGGACAGTCAGGACGTGAACCATGCCGATACCGGGGTCTCGCGCAGATCTCTGTGCCTCCGTCCAGACGACCTTCGAGAAGCTGCAGGTCGAGCTCGACGCGGCAGGTCCGCGAGCGGGCAGCCTCGTTTGCGTCGACGACTGGACCGTCAAGGATCTGCTGGCGGTCCGCGCATGGTGGACACGAAGCGTCATCGACTGGGTAGAGGCGGGGCGGCGTCATGAGCGCCCGGCTCTACCGGCAGAAGGCTACCGCTGGAGCGAGACCCCGCGTCTCAACTCGGACGTGATCGAGAGGTGCCGCCGTGAGTCGTTTCGCTCGGTCCGCGGCAGGTTGGAGCAAGAGTACTCCCGCGTCCTACCAACCATCGACGCGCTCGACGATCACGAACTGCTCGACGCCGGCGTGTTCGATTGGGCTGGCCGCTATCCGATTGCTCGCTGGATCTCGATCAACACCACCAGGCAGTACACCACGGCTCGCACTTACCTTCGAAAAGCGCTGAAGGAGCGCCGTTGCTGATCGGGAGTGGATGCTCCGCCGCTAGTGTTGAGGCTCGTCGTCGATTCTCCTTGGAGGGAACTAGACGAGATGGGATTTGACGTCTTCTTGCAGTGGCACGAGTTTGGCGGCCCTGCGTCGGTGCCGGAACATACTGTCCGTAAGGCGTTCGGCGAAATGCTCGTCTCTGAGGATGCGCATTGCCTGCGTCTCAGTGAGGGAGATGTCTACCTTGGCGGCTCGAAGGATGGTGGTGACGGGGTGTCCAGTGTCACGGTGAGTCGACCGACTGATTCGAAGCAGCTCTGGGACGCGGTCTACTCTCTCCTCAGAGTTGGCTACGGTGTTTTCTACTTTCCGGGCGGTGGACCGCTGATAGCGTCTTCACAGGCTGCTGCCCATCTCCCACCTGAGCTCGTGGAGACCCTGGGCCCAGCGATCGTGGCTCAGTCTGGAGCCGACCTCGCTGCTGCGATCCAAGACGCCTAGTTTCTTGATTCCCGAGGCGGGGCGTTCTCCAATCCGGAACAGCTGGCGCGACAGACCGAGGTCGGGAGCGCTCTCGTGACAACGTCCTAGGAGCCCTCGGCAGGCTTGTCGTCGGGCCCCAAGCTAGACTCTTGCCTCACCCGTAGTCACACCCACTGTCACAAGGAGCCGACGATGATCTCGAAGGGCCCGCTCTCGCCTCTATCGCCATCCGTGCGACGCCTATTCGCACTTTCTGCCGCGCTGTTGCTGACGGCAACGCTGCCGGTTCTCGGCGCCACGGCTGCCGCCGTCGATGCGCCGTCGACGGGGCTACCCACGGCTACCGCGGAGACTGTCGGCATGTCGACTGAGCGGCTGGCACGCATCAAACCGGTGATGCAGCAGTACGTGGATGAAGACAAGGTCCCCGGTGTGATCTCACTCGTAGCCCGCAAGGGCAAGGTCGTTCACTTCGGAGTGGTGGGCGAGATGAATCGTGAGACCAACGAGGCGATGCGTCCGGACACGATTCTGCGGATGTACTCGCAGTCGAAGCCGGTCACCGGTGCTGCGGTCATGATGCTCTACGAAGAGGGGCACTTCCTGCTCACCGATCACGTCTCGAAGTACCTGCCGGCCCTGGCTGACCTCGAGGTGCTGACGGGTGCCAACGGCCAGACCGAGAAGGCGCGGCCGATGACGATCAAACACCTGCTGACGCACACCTCTGGGCTGTCCTACGGCTTCATGGGCGGCACGGTGGGCGCGAAGTATCAGGCGGCTGACATCGACGGAGCGGCCTACGACACCGAGATCGAGAGCCTCGAGGCCTACGTCGAGAAGCTCGGCGAGATGCCGCTCGTTGCGCAGCCCGGCACGCTCTGGCACTACAGCATCAGCATGGACGTCTTGGGACGCCTGGTCGAGGTGTGGAGCGGTCAGCCGTTCGACGAGTTCCTCGACGAGCGCATCTTCAAGCCCCTGGGCATGAACGACACGGCGTTCTACGTCCCCGAGTCGAAGGCTGATCGATTCGCCGCAAACTACGCGTGGACCCAGAACGGCCTCGTCCTGTTCGATGCCCCCGAGAAGAGCCCCTATCTCCAGAAGCCAGCGCTACCGATGGGTGGCTCGGGTCTGGTGTCGACGGCCAACGACTACTTGCGTTTTGCCCAGATGCTGGCCAACAGTGGCGAGCTCGACGGTGTGCGTCTCCTGTCGCGCAAGAGCGTCGATCTGATGATGTCGGACCATCTCGGACCAGAGTTCGGGCCCAATCCGATCAACATCGGTGGCTCGCTCGGTGAGGTGGCACAAGCCGGCGCTCGCGGGATCGGCTTCGGCTTCACGGGCTCGGTGATCGTCGATCCGGCGCATCTGCACACCGTCGGATCTGCAGGCACGTTCAGCTGGGGCGGCGCCGCCTACACGCAGTTCTGGGTCGATCGCGAGGAGGAGCTCGTTGGTCTCGTGCTCACCCAGGTGATGGGCAACCCTCATCCGCTGCGCGAGAAGATGATCGTGCTCACCTATGGCGCGATCGCCGACTGACGTCTGACCTCTCGCGCGATCTGGGGAGCGCTGTCTGGCTGCTCCCCGGATCAGTGCCCGCTCTCAGCTCCGGTCACAGGTCCATGATGGTGTCGATGCTCTTCGAGAGCTTCGGCTGGGGTGTGAGCAGCGAGATCGTGAAGAACAACGTCGTGGACAAGATCAGCGAGATGGCGCCGCCGTGGATGCCGAAGGGGACGCGGTAGCCGCTGAGCTCGATGATCAGGTTGAGCGCGAGGCTGCTGACGATCGCGACGTTGGCGGCCATCGCGGTCGCCCGTTTCCAGTTGAAGCCGATTGCGACCGTGGGCACGATGGCGGCAGCGAACGTACCCCAGCCGAAGGTGCCGAGAAGCGCGACGAGGTCGTCCTTCGAGAAGCGCACGAACAGCGCCGCACCCACCGCGATGATGAGTGTGGCCGTGCGCGCCCAGAACAGCTCCGACTTGAGCGGGCGCCCGATGAGGGCTTTGGGGATGTCGTGAATGACCGCGGCGGCACCGATGTTGAGGAAGCCGTCGGCGGTGGACATGATGGCTGCGAACAGTCCGGCGAACACGATTCCGGCCAGAATGGGGTGGGCGTAGCTCTGGAGGAAAGAGTACGCTGCGTCGTCGGGATGGGTGAGCTCTGGGTGATCACCGCCGACGACGAGGGCGCGCATGGCGAGGCCGATCGCGATCCACAGGAGCGCCGCCAGCGTTCCGGCCACGGAGCTCACGATGATGATCTGTTTGAAGTCGCGGATCCGCCTGGTCATCATCAGCTTCGTGATGATGTGCGGCTGGCCGCAGGCCCCGACGACAAACAGGAAGTAGAACGACAGGGACCCCATGACGCCCAGCGTGCCCCAGGGGCCGATGGCCTCGGGGTCGTCCTGCATCATGGTGGTGACACCGCCCGCGACGCCGCCGTCCACCGCCGCGATTGCGGCGAACAGGACGAGCACGCCTGCGACCATCATCACGAGACCCTGGACGACGTCCGTGTAGACGCCGGCAATGATGCCGCCAGTGACGCAGTAGAAGACCAGTACTGCGCACGAGATGGCCATCGAGAGGCCGATGCCGACCTCCGGGATGAAATCGACGTTGTTGAGGATCTCCTGGAGGACCACCGCCATCGCCATGATCTGGGCGGCGAGGTAGCCGACCACCCCGAGGATGATCGCTAGCGCCGTCAAGAACCGGCTGACCTCGCTGTTGTAGCGCAGAGCGACGGCGTCGGGGAGAGAGACGGTGTTGTGGACCTCGGAGATGAGCCGTAGTCGCTTGGCGACGAGGAAAAACGAGAAGCAGGTGGCGACCGTGCCACAGACGATCATCCACACCGACGACATGCCCTGGTTGTAGACCAGCCCGGGTCCGCCCACGAAGCCGAAGCCGCTCAGCGTGCTCGAGAAGATCGCGCAGGCGGTGACGATGATGCCGAGGTCGCGCCCCGCCATGAAGAAGTCGTGCGTCGACTTGGTGCGACGCATCGCCCAGACGCCGACGCCGATACAGAGCGCGAAGTAGATGCCGAGGCAGACCAGGACGATGATGTTGCGTGAGCTTTCCACTAGCCTCGCTCCTCGGCCTGCTCGCTGGCGACCAGCTCTTCGAGTCGGCGTTCGTCCTCAGCCGTGAAGAACCAGCTGTCGAAGAGCCGGTAGTAGGCGATCATGAAAAAGACCGGCATGGGCCAGACCGCCAACAGCATCCAGGCCGTAGGGCGAGGCAACGACAAGAAGAGAGTCGGGGACTCGGTGTTGATGTAGCGCAGGTAGGACCAGAACAGAGCGACGAAAATCAGTCCGAGCACCGCAGTCCCGGCGATGATCGGTGTCTTCATGGGGCCGAGCCGTCCGTTGCGTGACGCTCCCATCGCGAGACAGCCGCCGTAGAAGAGAACCTGCACCAGGACGAAGACGAGGCCTAGCCAGGTTGCCGCGCCGTGTCGCTCGAGACTCGGTCCCCCTTGGCGCATGCTGGGGAAGCGATCGTGGATGTAGCCGTGAGTCTTGACGAGATGCTGCTGCGAGCCGTCCTCGAGAGTCACCGTGTCGCTGGGAACCTGGGGGAGCAGGAAAAGGGCCGCGATCATCACGAGCGTCATGCCGAGGCACGTGATGAAGACGAAGGTCGTCGGCTTCATTCTGGGGAGGGTCTCCTCGACGTCCCTCGCTTCGCTGGGACGGTCAACGTGACTGTCGTAGGACAGGTGATTGTCGTCGGATCGTGCACGACAACGTATCGTGCATCCGGTCGATTCCGACCGCGGCGTTCCGTTTCGATCTCGCCGCGCTAATCTTGATCGTCATGCGCAAGAACACAGCTTTGGCGAAATGGCGAGCGGGTGAGCAGACCGTGGGCTGCTGGCTGTCGCTCTCCAATACCCACACGGCCGAGATGCTCGCGAACCTCGGTTTCGACTGGATCTGCATCGACCTCCAGCACGGCCTCCTCGACTACCGCGATCTCCTACACATGCTGCCGGCCATCTCCACCACCGAGACGATTCCGATCGTGAGGGTGTCGGGGAACGACCCCAAGGAGATCATGAAGGTGCTGGACGCCGGCGCCCT
>JANQPS010000662.1 GCA_028285365.1 Thermoanaerobaculia bacterium
TACCCACGTCGAGATCAACGCTGGTTTCAGCTTCTGATTTCGCTCGAGGATTCGAGTGGCGGGCCTGCCCGCCCTCATCCTCGATGGGCCGTCAGCCTCTGGGCTGGCGGCCTTTTCTCGTTCTAGAGGCCTGAATCACAGCCATCAGCTCTCCGGATCACGACCGAGACGGTACGTCGAGACGACACTGACAGGCCTGCGAGAACGCCCTGTGGGCTCTGCATGCTCGACTCCAAGCGGTCTCTCGACACGTAGAGATCGCGAAGGAGCCTGGAAACGAGCATCCCGCGGCCATCTCGATCCAGAGCGGGGCCTCCAGATTTTCGAGCTCCGGCTCCACTTCCAGGCCCTGAAGACCACCGCCTGGGCCCAATTCACACGACGTCGAGGCCCATGTCCGAAATGGCACCCGCCTTGCGTCTGAGTAGGTGAGATCGAGACGAGGAACACAGTCTGGATCGACAATCAATTGACCGGCGGCCACGCGCCGTCACTTTCTCTGAGGGAGAGGAACAATGAGCGAAGAAGTCACACGCGGCCAGATCAACGACATCATCTCCGGTTTCGCGACCGGCAACGCCGACTACCGCAACGCTGTCAAGCAGGACCCCAAGGCCGTGCTCTCGAAGCAGATGGGCCGCGAGCTGCCTGAGTGGCTGAACGTCAAGGTCGTCGAGGAGAACGCTGACACGATCTACCTCGTGATCCCGCACGTGGCCGAGGAGGGCTCCGAGCTTTCCGACTCCGATCTCGAGAGCGTCGCCGGTGGTAAGGGCGAGACGACCTACACCTGCGAAGAGATCAATGGTGTCGGTACCCACGTCGAGATCAACGCCAGCTTCAGCTTCTGATCCAGCGTTGAGCATGACCCTCAGGCGAATCTCGCCAGGGGCGTCACCAAGGGCCGCAGTCGAGCGACTGCGCCCCTTTTGTATTGGAGCAAAGTGGTCAAAGTGGTCGAGTACCAGAGGAGCTGACCACCAGCCTGCGTGCGACTGAGCGTCCAGCGCCGTTTCCGTGAGCAAGTCCGGTCGGCATCGACCGACTCCTCGAACACTCAAACGGAGAACGTCGTCATGCACGCAAGCAGCAGAGATAGCAGAGACAGAACCGACAGCCCTGCCACCAGTGCCGCCCCCACGAGACACCAACGCACTTGGCACCGGTTTCTGCACCGGCTTCTTGCACTGGCGATCCTGGTCCTGACAGGAGCCCAGGCCGTTTCGGCCCGCGACTCGTCGTGCGAGCTACAGATCGGGGATCAGACTCTCACCTACCCCCACGTACACGCGATCGCCAAGCCCAACGCCTTCGACGAAGCCAAGCAAGACGTCGAGATCTACTGCTTCCGCGAGCCCGTTCCGTCCGAGAAACAGTCGCCGTCAGGGCTGGTCTGGGTGGAACCATCGAATCGCATCCAGATCACTCTGTCGCCCGACAATCGGGTCACGGCCGTTCACGTGAGTACTCCTGAGATCATGACCTCGGTCTCAGGGATCGGCTTTGGAGTCGACTTCCACGGCGAGAGGCAGGGCGGTGACGTCAAAGGCAACATCGCCACCTCCAGAGACCTCGAGGGGCTCTTCAACGGCGAGAAGACCAAGCCATGGAGAGTAACGGCCACGCTCGACACGCCTCTGCTCGGCAACTAGCCGGCTCGGCCTCGGGATCGCGACCGAGGCACCGTCTTCCTGACGCCAGCCCCGGCAAGCTCACGCCGGTTGGAGCGGGAGACAGAAAAAGAAAAGCGGATCGACCGCGATCGCGGCGATCCGCTTCCAGCTGGCGCCCTCGCGCCGACGCCGTCAAAGGCGCAGCGCAGGCGGTCAGAGCTAGTTGAGGACGTTGAGAATGACTTCCCCGATGAGGGTGTCGTGGCCGCTACGGTCCCTCACGATGACGTTGATCGTGTGCGGACCGTTGGTCAACGTCGAGGTATCGAGCGTGTAGAGCCAACCCGGCGCGCCGCTGTCGACGAACCCTGGATACAGGTCCGTGATTTCGGGACGCGGGAAACCGAAGGTGGCATCACCGGAGCCGACGCCGTCGACGTAGACGAGTACCCGAGCCACTCCGACGCGATCCAGTGCCCAGCCGCTGATCTCGACGAATCCGCTGGTCTGATTCGAGGGCTCGCCGCCAATCGCGGATCCCGAAGGTACATCGACGCTACCCAGTGCGCCCTCGTTCGGAACGAACTCGTCGCACACCCAGTTGACGTTGATCGTGTCGACGTTCGATACCTGTGAGTCGAGATCACCGGACCGAATGGTCAGGGTGTGAAGACCCTCGCGATACCCGAAGTCGCTGATGAGACGGCCGACATCCAGAACGAAGCGGAAACCGGCATTGGGAGAGTCCTTGAGGAACTCGTACTCGCGCTCGACGTCGAGACGGGGCTGGCCGAAGCAGTTGGTATACGCCCCGGTGACCACACTGTGAACGCAGTCGCGACGCGAGTTCGCGTAGATCGAGCCGTCGATGAGGAGTTCCACGTAGCCCACACCGTGGTCGTTGCGCTCGAGGCCGGCGTCGAGCGCCCAGCCCGTGACCACGCTGTAACGACGGTCCTCCTCGTCCGGGTCGCAGGTCCCGAACATCTCACTGTTGTGGTCGGGAAAGGCGATGCTGCCGAACGGCTTCAGGTTGTGGGTGGTGTTGTTGAACTCCATCACCACCGAGTTGAGCTCCCTGACCTCACCCGTGTTGGAGACCACGAGCGCCGTCACGGTGTGCAGACCATTGAGGTAGCGGGTGGTGTCCAGCTGATACTCCCAGCCGGCGAAGGCGGCACCAGGGAAGCTGGGGAAGATCGCACCGACATCAGGACGAGAGATCAAGAGCTGAGCCTGGCCGACGCTGATGCCGTCGACTCGGATCTCGACACGCTGTACGCCGCTGTTGTCCAGTGCCCATCCCACGAGAGGAAACGAGCCGCTCGCGGCGGTAGCGCCAGTGATGCCGTGACCCTCGACGTTGCCGAAAGGCTCGCCGAGAGTGGAGGGTGCGGAGGTTTCCGCGGTACAGGGGCCGCTCTGCGACACCCCGACGAGGCCGACGGTGCTGGCAGAGGCCGGGGCCACGAGGACCGCGAGGGCCAGCAGGGCGAACAGGAAAGATCTCAGGTACATGCTCTTGACCTCCGTCATGAGACGCGCGGGAGCTGGGCCGCCCCGAAACGCTCGTGGTCTCGGAATCGAACTAGGGCTGATTCAAGTGGATCGAATTCGCGTCGCCAATGGGCTGTGGACTTCGCCTGAACAACAAGAAACACGAACACCACCAACTCCAAATGGCCAACCTATAGAAGTGTAGCGATGGATTGTCGAGAAAGTCAACAGTTCATGGAACAGAAGTTGTTGACTGTCAAGAGGTTGCGGCGAGCGGGGCCTTCTCCAAAAAAGGCCCCGACTCGCTGCCGAGAAGGCTTCCAGAGCTCCTGAGCCCCCGTTTCAGGCGCCCTGCGGAGAACCGTGACTCGACCAAACGCCGCACGATTCCCGCGCTCTCATCCCTGCAAGTCGCCAGCGGACTCCGGGCGCCAGGTCTGCGCTCTCTGCGCAACTCCGGATCTGAGACGCCGAACCGTCGAGTCAACGCCCGCAACCCCCAGTCCGACGACTCCCGATATCTCGTCGGTCGTCCAACCGTCGACCACCGCCCGTTCGTAGATCCAGCGATTGCGCTCAGGGTGCCGCGTCCGCCGACACGTCGACTCCAGGGCTTTGCTGCAGTGGCGATCGAGCTCAGCGACGAAGAGGCGTTGTTCGGGTGTACCAAACTCGGTCATGAAGGTCTCGCGGACGATGTCCTCGAACACACGGCTCTCGAGATGACGGCCCCGCTTGAGCGCCGCCTCGCCGCGGTGCCAGTCATAGACGACCGAGTCACAAACCGCCCTCACGAAGGTGACCAGCTCTCGCCACGAGCGAGCTCGGCATTCGCGCATGGCGCGACGCTCACCGCCCAGCAGACGGACGTAGACATCCTGCTCGCGATCGTCCACGAGTCCGGGGTCGCGATCTCGCTCTGCCAGCGAGAGCAGTCGCCCGACCCGCCGACGAACGATCGGTCGCAACACCTCCAACAGCGCGTCCCAGCTCGAATCGTTGCGAATGCCGTCGTGGCTGTCACCGCCACGCTGGGGAGCCTGCCTGCCCGAGCAGACAGGCCTTTCGCGGATTTCGCAGACGCGACCTTCCGGCGACTCACCCCGCGCACAGCTGCGCCACAAGATCAGGAGATCGGGGTTCGGATCAGCTCGTTGGCAGTCAGACTTGCGAGATCGAGCTGAGAGCGGCCGCGCTGCAGTGGGCCGTGAGGCTCGCGATCGGCACGAATCGGCCGAGATCGGGTTCTCAGGTTGCGTTCGTTGACGGGTCTCCATGGTTCGCTCCTAGAGAGAAGCGGCAAAGAGACGCCGGCCATGAGTGGCAACGCGCTCGGCAAGGACGACAAAGTACCATATCCGGCAGAACCGCTCGGCTGCGGGCCCCGCTTCGGCGGAACGGTTCGAGTCGCACAGCCAGAGCCCGAGAGGTCCAATCTGGCCTTTCTCGACTCTCACACTTGCAGTAGTTCACGACTGGCAGGACAATGAACGCCCTCGGGACTGCCACCCGAGAAATCGCTTCTCACACGGCCTCATCGATGTCGTCACAACCGAACCTACGCCTCCTCGGCCCAGCTTCACTCTTGACGGCCCTCGTCATGCTCGGAGCCGTCTCGTGCACACAGCCCGAGCCCGCTGCTCCTCCTCCTGGCCTCAGCGGCTCGGTAGCGGGCTACAACGTCGTCCTCATCTCGATCGACACTCTCCGCGCAGATCGGCTCAACAGCCTCGGCTACGAGACCCGAGTCACGAGTGAGCGTATGGACGAGCTCATGTCGCGTGGAGTGAGCTTCGCGCAGGCCAGCGCGCCACGGTCGTTGACCTGGCCATCACTGGCGTCGGTCCTGACCGGTCTCTATCCGAGCGGTCATGGACTGATCGCCAACGGCTACTCACTGGCTGACGACCAGCCGACACTGCCCCGTCTTCTCAAGGACGCCGGCTACCAGACTGGCGCATTCCTGAGCAACATGTGTAAGGCCAATCACACTGGCTGGGACAGCTTTGCCTGCGCGGGCGGCGTCGACAAGAAGGTCAATGACTCGGCCCTGGCCTGGCTCGACGAAGTCGATACGTCCCAACCGGTCCTGCTGTGGGCCCACTACTTCGGTCCACATCCGCCCTACTACAACGGTGGCGAGCTCGCTCGCCAGCTAGACCCGGACTACACCGGCGAGTTGCTTCCCAAGAAGTGGGCACTCGATCGCGTGATGACCGAGCCCGTGGAGCTCGACGAGCGAGACGTCCAGCACCTCGACGCCATCTATGACGCGGCGGTCATCGGCACTGACCGTTTCGTCGGACGACTCCTCGACGGGGTGGCCGAACGTCTGGACCTGGAGCGAACCGTCTTCGTCCTGCTGTCCGACCACGGCGAGGACCTCTACCAGCACAACGAGTACATCTACCACGCCTGCTCGCCGTATCAGACGTCTCTCCACGTCCCTCTCGCGTTCGTCGTCCCCGGCCGCTCTGGCGATGCCCAGGTCCAGCAGCCGGTGGAGCTCGTCGACGTCCTCCCGACCCTGCTCGACCTGCTCGGACTCGAACAGCCCGGCTGCCAGCACGGCTCTTCTCTCGTCCCCTACCTGGAGCGGCCAACTCGTGGCGGAGCCGGAAAACCGGCCTACTCGCAGTACGGGGAGCAGAAGATCCGGACGTTTCGAGAGGCCAACTGGAAGCTCGTCGTCAATCCTGACGAGTATCTTCCCGTGTGTATGGCGAACACTCCGCCTGACCTGTATCCGATTCCCCAGATCGGGCTCTACGATCTCGCCACCGATCCTGGCGAGACGAACGACCTGTCTCAGGCGCACCCAGAGCGCGTGGGCGAGCTCCTCGACGGACTCAGTCGCCACGAAGAATCGCTCTGCGTTCCCCGCGGCGGTACGGGCACCAACGCAATCGACGACGAGCTGCGCAAAGAACTCGAGGCACTCGGCTACGTCGCCGGCTGACCCCTGAGCACCGGCCGAGATCGGTGCGCAGATTCCAGCACGACCCCCATCAATCACCCTGAGGCCTGTCGATGACTACGCGCCGTTCCTACTTGGCTTGTCTCGTCCTGGCCTCCCTAGGAGTCACGACCGTGGCGTCCGCGAGCACACACGACGAGCTGGTCGACCTCTTCAAGGACTGGAGAGCGTTCGAATCGCCGCCCCTCCTCGAGGGTGCGCCTGACTACACGGCCGAACGGTTCACACAGCGGCGCAGCGAATTCGAGGCTCTGAGGACCCGGTTGAACGCGTTCGAAATCGAGGATTGGCCCATCCCCCAACAGGTCGACTGGCATCTCGTACGGGCCGAGATGAACGGCTACGACTTCAACGAGCGGGTCCTCAAACCCTGGGTGCGCGACCCGGCCTTCTACAACTCGGTCTGGATGGCCCGCAGCGACGTCCCTGCCCACGAAGGGCCCACGAATCACGCAGTCGTCGAGGTCTGGACCTACAGTTTCCCTCTGTCGAACGAAGCCGAGACTCGACTGGTCAACGAGCTCGCGGCACTGCCCGCGCTCTACCGACAGGCCCGGAAGAACCTCATCGGCAACGCACGCGACCTCTGGGTCACCGGGATTCGCGACATCCGACGTGACGTGAGCGACCTCGGCACGCTCCAGTCGATGGCAGGAGACTCGAGTCCAAAGGTGAATGCAGCAATCGAAGCAGCGCGCCAAGGAGCCACGGAGCTCGCGGATTGGCTCGAGTCCAAGTCGCCCGAGAAGACGGGGCCGTCAGGAATCGGCAAGGACAACTACACCTGGTATCTGCGCAACGTCCACCTCGTGCCGGTCACCTGGGAAGACGAGGTCCGCCTCCTCCAGCGTGAGCTGGACCGAGCCTGGTCATCACTCAAGCTCGAAGAGCACCGCAATCGCAAGCTCCCTCCACTGCCGGTGGCAAGCAGCCCCGAGGAGTACGACCGGCTGGCCGACGATGCCGCGAAACGGATCATGCGGTTTCTCGAAGAGGAAGAGATCGTCACGGTGGCCGACTACATGGAGCCCGCCCTGAGGGAACACCTCGGTAGCTTCGTCCCGGAAGAGACCCGGCACTTCTTCTGGATTACGGCACATCTCGACCCTGCACCACTCTTCACCCACTTCTACCACTGGTTCGAGCTGGCCAGAATGGACCGCGAGCCCCATCCGAGCCCGATCCGCCAGGGTGCTCTGCTCTACAACATCTTCGACAGCCGTAGCGAAGGCATGGCCACCGGCGTCGAAGAGATGTTCATGCACGCTGGCTTGTACGACGACAGCCCGCGCTCGCGGGAGCTCGTCTGGATCCTCCTCGCTCAGCGCGCCGCACGAGGACTCGGCTCCCTGTACGCACACGCGAACGAGATGACCATGGAAGAGGCTGGCCGCGTTCATCAGGAGTGGACGCCCCGCGGCTGGATGAAGACGGAGGAGGAGCTCCTCATCTTCGAGCAGCACCTCTATCTGCGCCAACCTGGCTACGGAACGAGCTACGTCACAGGAAAGTATCTGCTCGAGAGAACGCTGGCCGACTACGGCAAGCTCGCCGAGGAGCGCGGCGAAGAGTTCCGACTGGCCGACTTCTTCGATCGGCTCAACCGAATCGACAGCATCCCGATGTCACTGGCCCGGTGGGAGCTGACGGGACTCCAGGACGAGATCCGAGAGCTCGTGCCCTGACGTTGGGGGCGGCTCCCCCATCCCCCCACCTGACACTGCACCGCCCGACGCAACGCCTCGCAACGTGCGT
Source organism: Thermoanaerobaculia bacterium (assembly GCA_028285365.1). Classification (GTDB taxonomy): domain Bacteria; phylum Acidobacteriota; class Thermoanaerobaculia; order Multivoradales; family Multivoraceae; genus JANQPS01. Next base: position 7,843 of record JANQPS010000662.1, read on the forward strand.
CGTCCGAGGTACACCGACCGAAGAGGCGCGCTCAGCCTCCGTGCTGAGATCGGGCCGCTCTCGCGCCTTAGCGCATCTTTTCTTCGACGAACTCGACGTGCTTGCGGATCTTCGGGTCGTACTTCTTGAGACGAAGCTTCTCGGTGCTCAGACGCTTGTTCTTCGTCGTGGTGTAGAAGTAGCCGGTTCCGGCGCTGGAAACGAGTTTGATCTTGTCGCGCATGAGATTCCCTCAGCTCATTCCCTCAACTCACACTCTGGGTAGGCACTCACGACAGGCACCGTCTTCGAGGAGATTGGCGGGGCCGACGGGACTCGAACCCGCGACCTCCGGCGTGACAGGCCGGCATTCTAACCAGCTGAACTACGACCCCGTCTTCTACTCTCGATGCCTGACGTTGGCTCAAGGTTTCGGTCACCTGAACGCTGGGAAGCGCTCCACCGATGTCCGCCGCGTGGCGGCGACCCTGGTGGGAGGTGAGGGATTTGAACCCGCGACCCCCTGCGTGTAAAACAGGTGCTCTACCCCTGAGCTAACCTCCCGTCGGGCGCTCCTGCGCCACGGGAACGGCGATGTTAAGCAGGGAGGCCCCGCCAAGTCAACGCTCCTCGCGAGAAAACGGCCTTCTCATTCTGGCTCATTCTGGCATCAGGGAGTGTCACTCCCGGGCCGAACACCGAACGTTTCGTCACTGTCTGGCCGGACCCCTCCCACCTTCTGGACCCTCGAATCTCTCTCCTGTGTCAGAATTCGCGCCTGGTCAAACGTCCTGAATGTCGGGATGCCTTTCCTGGAAACGCTCGACCTGCGCCACTTCGGCAGACCGGGCTTGCAAAGGGTCATCCTTGCGGCAGGAGGACGCGAAGACTCGGTCGAGGACTCGGCTGGAACGAGCCAGGGATTCCAGGACAGGGACACTCTCTCGCGACCGCATCCGTCCGTCTTCGAGCCCCCAAATCCAAGTCAACAAACCAACGGAGCCCAAGCTCATGCACGAACTGCCGCCACTGGACTATGCCTTCGACGCCCTCGAGCCCCATATCGACGCGCGCACCATGGAAATCCACCACGACAAGCATCACGCTGCTTACGTCACCAACCTCAACAAGGCGCTCGAAGGCCACGACGATCTGGCGAGCCTCAGCGTCGAAGACCTGCTGAGCAACTTCGACAACGTGCCCGAAGCCATCAAGGGCGCGGTCCGCAATCACGGTGGCGGACACGCCAACCACAGCCTGTTCTGGAAGACCATCGGTCCAGGCGGCGGTGGCGCACCGAGTGGCGCACTCGCCGATGCCATCAACTCCGCCTTCGGCAGCTTCGACGACTTTCAGGCGGCGTTCCAGGCGGCGTCCATGGGTCAGTTCGGCAGTGGTTGGGGCTGGCTCGTGCAGTCGGGCAGCGGTGTCGAGGTCATTGCTCGGCCCAACCAGGACAGTCCGCTGATGGAGGGCAAGACTCCTCTTCTCGGTGTCGACGTCTGGGAGCACGCCTACTACCTGAACTACCAGAACCGCCGGGCGGACTATCTCGCCGCCTTCTGGAACGTGGTCAACTGGGACGCTGTGGCAGCCAACTTCTCTAGCTGACCCGAACCCGCTCACAGCGACCGGGCCCCTTTTCGTGGGCCCCAGATTCAGGGCGCCGGCTCGAGTCGGCGCCCTTTCTCGTGAGGGCTCCGTTTGCGGCCCGTCTATAGGTGGCCTGGCCTCGGGAGGCGACCGGTCACTCGATCCGATTTCAGCCGACCAACCGATCCGACTCCGCTGCGCTCGACACCACAGTTCGGACGACGGAAAAGCCCGAAAGCACCAAAAGCTCTTGCCGACAGCGCTCCCCACTGCGCCCCATCGGCAGCCCCGCGGCAGACCAGAAGCACTGCAACGTGCCGATATAGAGAAACTTACACAAGATTGCTCATCTAATGAGCACTGACAGCCATCTAACTTGACTATTTTCAATAATCCGCCAATAATAGATACCTATACTCATCGGCGTATTAAGGGCTCGCTGGATCGGCTTCCCCCACAACGCCGCCAACTCCAAGCGAGGTCTCAGGATCCAGGCTCCGTAACACCCCCGATCTCCTCGACCGCCCAATTCCTCAACCGTAAGGGGCACCACCATGGCAACCGCTCTCACAATGATTGAACAGGGCCGCAACGAGCGGCACCTGACGAAGGTATTCAAGGCTCTCTCCGACTCCACGCGCCAGCAGATCCTGCAACTGCTCGAAGAGCGGCAGCGCAACGTCGGCGAGATCGTCGGCAAGTTCGAACTGTCGCAGCCTACGATCTCCCGTCATCTCTCAGTCTTGAAAGAAGCCGACTTGGTGATCGATCAGCGACAGGGACAGAACGTCGTCTATCGCTTGAACCCCGACACGCTGTCGCACTCCATGGTGCAGTTCTTCGGCCGCTTCTCGTCCTGCCAGGACGCCCTTCGCTGAGCCTGGAACCCGCTTCGGCTTCCCCTGCCCCGCGCGACCTCCTTCACGGCCAAGCGCCCCGCGCCGGGCAGGCAGCTCACGGGCCGATCGATCCCCGGGCGATCGGTTGACCGTTGATGTCGAGACGTGCATACTGCGCGGCTCGACCCGCAGGGTTCGGAGCCCGATCTCCGTCCAGCCCGGGTCCCGGCGGTGTAGCTCAGTTGGTTAGAGCAAGCGGCTCATATCCGCTGTGTCAGGGGTTCAAGTCCCTTCACCGCCACCACCAGTCGCCATCGGTACTCCTGCTGCTCGTCAGACGGTGACCTCGGGTCCCGACCGGCTCGAGCGACACGCGAGCAGAAAGACGACTTGGGGACCGAAGACATGGTTGGCTTCCAGAACCATGGGCCCGCAGATAGCCGTCGCGAAGACCTGACGATGCTCGGCAGCGAGTCTTGCCTGCGGACGTGCGAGAGCGCGGTTCTAAGGGTCTGGCGAAGCTTCGAACTGCCGAGCGACCAGCCCGTCGTCGTGGCCTTCTCCGGTGGCGGCGACTCCACTGCCCTTCTCCTCGCGCTCACGCGGCTGACGCAAGCCGGGCGCCCACTCAGCGCCGTTGCGCCGATCGCAGTCCACCTCGATCACAACCTCGACCGTGACTCGGCGAGCCGCTGCTTGCGAGCAAGAGCCATCGCGCAGCAGTTGGGCGTTCGCTTCCTCTGGCGACGATGCCACCAGCAAGAGTTGGCCACGAACGACGGCCCCTCCAGGTCTACAGAGGCCCTGGCGCGCGAGACTCGCTACCGGTTCCTCGAACGCGTTCGCAAGCTGGTCGGGGGCTCCGCGATCCTGACGGCGCACCACCGCCAGGACCAGCTCGAGACGCTCTTGCTGCGGCTCTCACGAGGTACAGGCCTCGTAGGACTGGGGGGCATCCGGCCGCGAAGCGGTCGAGTCGTCCGTCCTCTACTCGGCCTCGAACCCTCGGTGCTGTCGACAATCGTCGACGAGCGTGGGCTCGACGTCTGCGCCGACCCGACCAATTCGGACCTTCGTTTCGACCGCAATCGCCTCAGGCAGACCGTTCTGCCGCTCATCGTCGCCCAGGAGCCACACCTCATGGCACGGGCGGAGGATCTCGCCGGCACCGTGAGGCGAGTGCTTCCCAAGATCAGACATCGACTGGCTGCAGAGCTCGATTTCCGGCAGGCCGACCTCTCGCTCGACCTGCGCCGACTGAAGGAACTCCCGCACCCCCTGTGGAGCAGCGCTCTGCGCGTTCTTCATCTGACCGCTGGACGAAGCTATCCGGCGAGTCGGTCGGCCGAAGGCGAGCTGCAGCGACAGCTGAACGAACGGCACCACGGTCAGGTCGACTGCGGAGCCGGCTGGCGCTGGCACGCCGACGGCGATCGTCTTCGACTGGTCGAGCCCATGTCCCCGGAGCGCACAGAACCACGTCCACCCCCCGTCGGATTTGCGTATAGACTCACTGTTCCGGGGAAGCTCTGGATTCCAGAGCTACAACGCCATTTTTGTATGGCACCCGGTTCGCCCGCTGACTGGATGTTCCGTCGCTCGTCCCAAAGGGCTGGGCTGCGGTTGCCATTGCGGAGCGGCGACCAGGTGGTGATCCGGACCCGCCTGCCCGGGGACCGGTTACAGCCTTTCGGATGCTCAGGAACAAAGAAACTGAAAGCCGTGTTGATCGATAGCAAGGTGCCGCGACCGGCGAGGGACACCCTCCCGCTCCTCTCGTGGCGAGACAACATCCTCTGGGTGCCTGGCATCACGATCGAGGAGCGCTGCCGAATTCCGCGAGCGGACGCAGATCAGAGATCTCGGTTCGAAACATCGACCGAGGCCGATCGTGAGTCCAGCGTGTGGATCGCCGAGTGGTCGCGACCGCCCGGCAGCAGCGCCAGCGCCTCCAGCGTTCGACATCGGCCATACGGGGATATCGACACTTGAACTCCACTTTGAAGACACTCCTGCTGTGGGCAGTCATCTTCGTCATGGTGATCCTGCTCATCAATCTCTTCCAGCAGAGTAGCCGAAGCAGCGACGAGCTGACCTTCAGCGACTTCGTGCGCCAGGTGGAGCGTGGCTATGTTGCTGAGGTCACGATCGAGAACGATCGCCTCACCGGCACCTACAAGCCCGGCCCCGAGCACCAGGAAGGTTCCGAATTCTTCACCAACCTTCCTGCCTACGACGGCCTCGTCGACCTCTTGACCGAAAACGACGTGGAGATCAGCGCAGAGCCCCAGCGCGACAGCCCGCTGTTCACGTTGCTCGTGACCTGGGGCCCGATTCTGCTGCTCATCGGCCTGTGGATCTTCTTCATGCGCCAGATGCAGACTGGCGGCAACCGCGCGCTCAACTTCGGCAAGAGCAAGGCGAAGCTCCTCAACGCCACCGGCAAGAAGGTCACCTTCAAAGACGTCGCCGGGGTCGAGGAAGCCAAAGAGGAGCTCTCAGAGATCGTCGAGTACCTGAAGGAGCCGCAGAAGTTCCAGAAGTTGGGTGGACGGATTCCCAAGGGGGTGCTGCTCATGGGCCCGCCGGGAACCGGTAAGACCCTGCTGGCTCGGGCGATCGCCGGCGAAGCCAACGTCCCCTTCTTCTCGATCTCCGGCTCCGACTTCGTAGAGATGTTCGTAGGCGTCGGCGCAAGCCGAGTCCGCGACCTCTTCGAGCAGGGCAAGAAGAACGCGCCCTGCATCATCTTCATCGACGAGATCGATGCCGTCGGACGCCACCGCGGCGCCGGCCTCGGTGGCGGACACGACGAGCGCGAGCAAACGCTCAACCAGCTCCTCGTCGAGATGGATGGCTTCGAGACCAACGAAGGCGTCATCCTGATCGCTGCAACCAACCGTCCGGACGTGCTCGACCCGGCCCTCTTGCGTCCCGGACGTTTCGATCGGCGAGTGGTCGTGGACCGTCCCGACATTGCCGGGCGCCTCGGCATCCTGCAGGTCCACAGTCGCAACGTACCGCTTTCCGACGATGTCGACCTCGAGGTCATCGCTCGCGGGACACCGGGATTTGCCGGTGCAGATCTCGCCAACCTCGTGAACGAAGCAGCGCTGATCGCTGCACGGCGCAATCAGAAGGCCGTCGACATGGAGTCGTTCGAGTTCGCCAAGGACAAGGTCCTGATGGGCGCCGAGCGCAAGACCATGATGCTCTCCGAAGAGGAGAAAGAGGTCACCGCCTACCACGAGGCCGGTCACGCCCTCGTCGCCGCCTTCATCGGCGAAGCCGACCCGCTGCACAAGATCACCATCATCCCTCGCGGGCGTGCACTGGGCCTCACGATGCAGCTGCCCACTGAAGACAAGCACACCTACCGCAAGAAGTACGTGCTTGCGCAGATCGCCATTCTCATGGGCGGTCGGGTCGCCGAGGAGCTCACCCAGGACGACGTCACGACCGGCGCCGGCAACGACATCGAGCGCGCCACCGACCTCGCACGCCAGATGGTGTGTGAATGGGGTATGTCCGATCTCGGTCCCTTGTCCTTCGGGGACAAGAACGAGCCGGTCTTCCTCGGGCGTGACTTCCAGCAGGGCTCGAACTACTCGGAGAGCACCGCTGTCCAGATCGACGGCGAGATCGACCGCATCGTCAAGGACGCTTACGAGAAGGCCACCCGCATCCTGACCGACAACCGGGCCGTGCTCGAGAAGGTAGCGGTGGACCTGCTCGAGTACGAATCGATCGACGGCGAGAACGTCTACCACACGATCGAAGAGCTCACCGGCGCCGACGTCAGGCCTCAGATTCGCCCCATCGCCATTCCGAAAAGTGATGACTCCGAACCTGAGATGACCCCGGTGACGGCTCCAGAAGAGGTCGCAGCCGAGACCCTGGAGCCCCAGGAAGCGGACGTCCCGAACGTACTGACCCAACCGGACACGGAAGAGGCCAGTCCCCGACCTCGGGACACCAGGGTCAAAGACAAGGCCAAAGATAAAGCGACTGGTGAGCCAGACGCCGAGGAGCCGACCCCAGGGGTAGCTGCCGTTCCGAGGCAGGCCGAAGCCGACGAAGGGCTGCCGCTGGCCGACTCCAAAGGCACCCGGTAGGCCGGCGCACGTGGTCATTGCAGTGGAGCTGCAAGCCACGAGCGCAGGACACTGGCGGTTCAGCGCTGCTGCGACGCCTCACCCGGCGTCTCGTCGCCGCCGAGGCTCGTCGGCGCGAAACGCCGGAACGTTGAGTCATGGACTCTGCGCGGGTCGGCCATGGAGCTGAGCAACCTGCTCGAGGTCCTGTCGTGGCGCGATGCCGTGGACATCGCGGCTGTCACGATCCTCGCCTACAACCTGCTGCTACTCATTCGAGGGACGCGCGCGGTCCAGGCGCTTCTGGGCATCCTCGTGCTGGGTGCCATCGCCTACCTCGCCGATACGTTCGAGTTGCGCACTCTGAGTCTCGTCCTCAACGGCGTCTTCATCGTTCTACCCATCGCGATCATCGTTCTCTTTCAGAACCAGATTCGCCGTGGTCTGGTGAACTTCGGAAAAAACCCGCTACTGGGATTTGCCACCGATCAGCCCGTCGACCCCGGTTTCCAGGAGATCGTCCTGGCGGCCACGACGATGGCGCGACGCCGAATCGGCCTACTCATCGTCTTCGAGCGCCTGGAAGGTCTGCGCGACTACATCGAGAACGGCATCGAGCTCCAGGCCCGTGTCTCGCTCGATCTCCTGCTGACGATCTTCAACCCCAGCACACCGCTTCATGACGGAGCGGTGATCATTTCCCAGGACCGAATCGCCGCAGCCGCGTGTTTCCTTCCGCTGACCTCGAATCCGGAGCTGACGACCCGCTTCGGGACGCGGCATCGCGCAGCGCTGGGCATCACCGAGGAAACCGACGCGCTCGCCCTCGTCGTGTCCGAGGAGACCGGTCGGATCTCGATCGCGATTCGCGGCCGCCTGTCGGAAAACCTCGACTCGCGCGAGCTTCGGAATCAACTCTTCCGCTACCTGGTAACTGACGTCGAGGACCGCGCGGGACTATGAAGCAAGCGACCACCAGTTCCGGGCTAGAGCGCGGCGACGGCAGCGTGTGGCCCCTTCGCCTACTGGCAGTGATGATTGCGGCCGTGGTGTGGTTGTTCGCGTCCTTCTTGCCTCGCCTCGAACGACGCTCCGAGCCACCGATCGAACGTGAGATCGAAGCTCAGCTGGCGTATCAGAATCCCAACCCGGAAGAGTTCATGATCCTCAACAAGAGCCACCTCGTGACCGTGCTGGTCCGCGGTCGCGCAGAGGTCGTGCAGGCTCTCGACGATATCGATCTCCAGGTGTCGTTTCCGCCGAGATTCTTGGCCAACGAGCCCGTCGAGGTCGCCCTTTCGCTGGCGGACGTGACGCTCCCGGACGAAGTCGACGCCGTGTCGCTGACCCCCGACAGACTCACCCTCCTCATCGACGATCGCGAACGGGTCACACTCCCGATCCGTCCCGTGGTGGTGGGCGAGCCAGGCGGTGGTTTCACGATGTCCGACGTCAGCTGGGAGGTGACTCCGCAGTTTGCCCAGGTCGAAGGGCCGCATCACCAGGTCACGGAGATCATCGAGGTCAATACCGAGGTCATCAACGTCACCGGCAAGGCGATCACGTTCGATCAGAAGGTCGAGCTGCTCCTCGACCACAACTACTCCCGAGTCCTCCAACCGACCCTGGTAACCGTGCGAATCGTGTTTCCGGAGCTCGGCGCCGAGCCGGGAGCATCCCTGCGATGAGCTCACCGGAGCAGAGCCGTCTGTTCGGCACCGACGGCGTCAGAGGCGCTTTTGGCAACCCACCTCTCGATCAGCTCACGGTGGTGCGTCTGGCGGAGGCACTCGGCGCCAGCCTGCGTCATCC
>JANQPS010000671.1 GCA_028285365.1 Thermoanaerobaculia bacterium
CGGGCGCCCAACGTCTCCCGACGACTCCTACGAGCGGGTTCCACTCGACACTGTGTCTGTAGGCGGGTCGTCAGGACGACCGGAGACGGACTCTCTTCAGCGCCATTCCGAGAACGACTCGGACACGGCCTTGCCGACTCGCACCGGGTCTTCCATCGGCCCCAGGTGTCCGAGTCCATCGAACTCCAGGAACCTCGCGCTGGGGAGGCGCTCCGCTATCGCCTTGGCCCACGAGTTCGGCCCCGGCTGCTCGTTACAGCCTCTGGCCAGCACGATCGGAACCCTTGTCTCGGGCAGATGATCCCAAACCCTGTGAAGAGGTCCAGTGCGATAGATCTCGGCCTCGGTGTCGGGATGGCAGCGGAGTTCCGATCCATCATTGACGGTCTCCAGCGCGTGCTCGACGAAGGCTTCCAGCGCCGGTCTGGAAAACCCCTTGTAAGGAGGACGCTCGCCGAAATGCTCGAGCGCAGCTGCGCGCGACTCGAAGCGAGCCTTGCGTTTACGCGCGCGCCCGACCAGCGTCGCGAGTCGCTCGTCGTCTGGGGGCAGATCGGCGGGGTAGACCACCGGCTCGTAGAGAAAGAGCGCCGAGAAGGCTTCGGGATCCGCACGCTCCGCCATCAGCAGCGCAGTCGCACCCATCGAGTGTCCGAATCCCAGCAGAGGACGACCGGAGACGTGCAGAGATGCGACCACGGCCGCGACGTCGTCACCGAAGTCTTCCCAGCGGTAGTCGAGACCGGGCGGCGTCACCGCGTTGCCGTGCCCACGAAGGTCCACCGCCCGCACGGCAAACCCGTCGAGCTCGGCGATCAACGGCTCGTAGCAACGAGCACAGAACCCGGTAGCGTGAACGAGCAGCACAAGAGGACCGTCGCCGCCGAAGTCGTAGACCTCGAGTTCGACCACGCCGTCGGGCGAGCGCAGCGATGACGATGAGACGGGCAGCGTAGACCCTCGGTCTTCAGACACTGTGACTCTCGTCGCTCGCTTCGAGCCGAAGGTCGTCACGACGATCGGCGTATGCGGAAAACGACGGGTGGGCTGGCACGGCGGTCGTGCGCAGCCCGCCTATCGAAGAGCTACTTCCTGCGAGTCGCCATCATCGCCAACGGCGTCAGCGCCCTGAAGAGCTGCAGCGAGCGATTCGGGACAGGCGCGATGTAAACCGTGCCGGTTCCTTCGAGCGTGTTGACGAGGCCCTCACCAGAGCGCATCGAGGCGAACGTCCCGCCACGAACAGCGCGTTCGACCTTGAAGTTCAGCGACGCCGAGCGCGCGACCGCAAACGAGCCGTCGACGACCAGGCGATCGTTGTTGAGATCGAGACGCTGAACCGGGCCGTCGGAGTTGTAGAGCACAACTCCCGAACCGGAGACCTTGGTCTGGAACAGCCCTTCGCCACCGAGCAGACCAGCAATCGACTTGTTCGTGAACACGCCGAGCTCGATGGTGTTGTCGGCGGCAAAAAACGCTCCCTTGTCGAGCACCCACTCTTCGTTGTTGAGGGTCATCAGGTTGAGCTCGCCGAAGGTCGGCTCGAGGTACAGCTGACCGCTGCCGCGATACTTCGGCCGGACGACATTCTCCTTGGTCAAGAGCGCCTTGCCGATGCCTTTCATCGAAGGCATCTTGGCTTCGATCTCGATCGGACCACGCATGTAGTGCATGGCCCCGGACTCGACCTGGATCTCGCCGTTGCTCAGCGTGATCCGAGCCATCTTGTGGTAACCCGTGTCGAGGACTTCGAAGGTTGCGGCGGCCGAGCCGGCACTGGAGATCACGGTCCCTTCCGGGTTGACGGGAACTCGCTCCGCCAGCTCGGCGTTGACTGCGGCCGGAGCCGCGGGCGCGGGGTCAACGGGCGCAGCGGCCATGGGAGCTGCGGCCGGAGCCGCCGCGGGCGCAGGTGCGGGTTCGGGCGCCGGAGCGGGCTGAGCCGCTGCCGCCTCGGCTGCCGCCGCCTCAGCGGCTGCCTTCGCCTCTGCTGCGGCACGCGCATCAGCCTCTGCCGCCTTGAGGGCGTCAGCGTCGACGGCCATGACCGTCTTGTCCATGTCGGCCTCAGCGGCGGGTGCGGGGGCCGGTGCGGCCGGCGCAGGAGCCGCCAGGAGGTCGGGAAGCACCTGTTCGAGCGGCTGCCAGTCCGGCAGGCCGTCGTACCAACACAAACTCGAGCCGTTCACCTCACCGCTGGCGACGCGACTCCGCACGTCGTCCTGAGTGATGGGACCGACTTGATCGGAGCCGACGAGGACATACAGTTGATCGGGCATGGTCTGCTCTCCTCTAGCAGGGGCGCGAGCCTGGGAGCTTGCGCATCACGATTCTCTTGGAAGGCTGATCGTTCGAAAGCCGATCAGACAGGATGATGTTCGAGCCATGTGGACACCTAGAGTCTGCGAGCCGAGCTCCCGCTCGACCGGACCGTGATGAAACCAAAGCATTCTTTCGAATTTCGATCTCCTCGGTGCCAGCCGGTCGCCAGTGACGACTTGACCGAGAGCACTCTAACTCCGAGCACCCTGACTCCGAGCACGGTCTCTCCGAGCACAGTCTCTCCGAGCACTCTATTCGCGAGCCAAGTCTCCTGGTCTCAGTGGCTTCGGTACGGTCCATCGTATCTCGGATTGCCTCGGACGCGGCAAGAGCCCGCGTCCCGGCCGTGCCACGCGAACCAGGATCAGATCCCGCGAGCTGGCTCACCACCGTCGCTGCAGGTCGGTCGAGCTGGGTAGGATGGCGAAACTCTCTCGGCACTACCATCAGACGCCCACGAGCCCGTCGTTCGACTCGAGGGGCGTCGTTTGCAACGTCATGGCCATGATGATCGGAACGCGTCGCACGACGGCTTCTGTGTTCGTACCCGCGCTTGTCTCTGCGACTCTCGCGGCGAGCTTGACTCTCGTTCTGGTGACAGGCGTTCACGCCAGTGAGCCCGGCGACGGACGTGACGCCACGGCAAGCGACCTCGTCGCCAGGGCGGGTGTCTACTCTTTGAGCGATGGCGGCGCCAGCTGGACTCACCGCGGCCTCGAGGACTCGCATCACGTCGCCAGGATCGTCGTCCATCCTGACGACTCGGACGTGGTTTTCGTGGCAGCTATGGGACATCTCTTTTTACACAACGACCAGCGTGGTGTGTTGCGCACGGCCGACGGTGGCGAGAGCTGGGAGCACGTGCTCGATCTCGGACCAGAGGCCCCAGTGATCGATCTCGTGATCGATCTCGTGATCGATCCCGGAAATCCCGGTCGGCTGTTCGCGGCCTCGCACGACAACAAGCGCCTGCCCTGGCACCTCGATTTGGGCGGCCAACCGGGGCTCAACCGCGCTGTGTGGCGAACTCGAGAAGCCGACGTCGATCCCCCCGCGGAAGCGGGCGACGAAGAAACTGAGCCGAACACACCGACGCCGGTTCGTCACGGAGAGGTGATCGTCGAGCTAGTCTCAGACGATGAACACGTTCTCCCGACGCGTCGAAGCCGACTGCTGCCCATGCCAGCGCGCCCTGTTCAGCCATGAGTGACAGCCGACACAAGGGGCTGCTCGCTCGAGCTTGCCGCCTGGCCCTGAAGCTGGCGGGATGGCGACTCGAGGGCCTCGAGGACCTTCCCCGGCGCTGCATCATCCTGGCGGCTCCTCACACCTCCAACTGGGATTTCCTCTGGGCGATGCTCGCCGCCGGCGGGCTCGGCGTCCGCCTACGGTTCCTCGGCAAACACACGCTCTTCAAGCCTCCACTGGGACTCCTCATGCGACTGTTGGGCGGCTTGCCAGTCGACCGCTCGTCGCCGCAGAACCTGGTGGCGAGACTCAGTGAGCGCTTCGACGACTCCGATCGTCTGGTCCTCCTGATTCCTCCCGAAGGCACGCGCAGCTACCGTCCACGATGGAAGAGCGGCTTCCTGCACATCTCGCAGGGAGCACAGGTACCGCTAGTCGCCGCCCGCCTGGACTACGGGCCCAAAGTCATCACCCTCTCGGATCCTCTCCCGGCGCCGGAATCGGACGTAGCCGATCTGATGAACACGCTACGCCGCTTCTACGAAGGAGCTCGCGCCAAGAGGCCCGCCGAGTTCGGGCCCGTCGCCATCGTCGAGGAAGACCTTCCTCAAGACCGCGCGGCTGGCGAGGTGTGACGGATAGTGACCGGTGCCACTGGCGCCTTGTGAAGCGACGAGGTCCGAATGGCTGAACGATCGTGAGTCACGACACCGACCGCACCCGAAGCGCACACGACGCAACCAGGCTCCGGCTCTTCGAGCAGCATCGAGACGAGCTTCGTTCATGCACCCGTTGCCCCAAAATGCTCGGACCGGTCATCGCGGCGCCGGCGGTCCTGTCTCGCGTCCTGCTCCTGGGCCAGGCACCGGGGCCGCACGAAGGCAAGGTCGGTCGCCCGTTCGGTTGGACCGCCGGCAAGACCCTGTTTGCCTGGCTCGAGCGCATCGGGATCGACGAGCAGGTCTTTAGATCCCAGGTCTTCATGGCCGCCGTGTGCCGTTGCTTTCCGGGCAAGTCCTCGGGTGGCGGGGACCGCGTCCCGTCACGCTCCGAGATCACCAACTGCAGACCCTGGCTGGCTCGCGAGCTCGAGATCATCGAACCGTGCTTGCTCATACCAGTCGGACGCCTCGCCATTCATCAAGTGCTGCCGGGGACCAAACTCGTCGACGTGATCGGCCAGCGCCACCGAGTGCGGCTCGAGGGCCACGAGCTCGATGCCATTCCGCTGCCACACCCAAGCGGCGCGTCGACGTGGCATCGCACCGAACCGGGAATCGGCCTGCTGGATCAGGCTCTCGATCTCCTCTCCCACCACCCGGCCGTCGCCCCTCTGGTCGGCGCCGCCGGCGCTCCTCGCTAAGCCCTACTTTCCAAGTTGGAAACCAAGTGCTACACTTTCCGTATTGGAAAGTGAACAGCCGAGGAATCGATCATGAGTGACAGCCAAACCTCAGAATCGTCGCGCCAGGCGCAAGCCGATCTCGACACAGTCACGCAATACTCCGAAGCCGGCCGCAGACGTGGCCTCTACCCGAGGTCTTTCGCGTGGTCCATGTCGCTCTGGGCCGGATTGGTGACCGCAGCGATCGGAACCGGCTTCCTCCTGCCGCTGATGGGGTTGGGGATCGTCGCCTTCCTCCTCTACAAGCAGCGCCGTGGAGTCTGGGCCGAAGAAGTCGAGAGCAAAGGCGGACTCGTCCTCGTCGTCACGATCGGACTTGCACTCGGAGCCCTGGGGCTCACCGGCGCCTACGTTCGCGAGGCACATGACGTTGCGTGGGCCACATTGGCCGCGGGACTGGTCGTGGCCGCCACCCTGCTCGTCTTGACTCACCTATCGTACGGTCGCCACTGGGCGGCCCAAGAATCGGGCGCCCGTCTTTGAGAGGGTTCGACCCGGTCATCAACGCTCCGAACCGCCTGAAGATCTGCGCCTTCCTGAGCCCCTTGGAAGAGGCCGAGTTCAGCGTCCTTCGCGAAGAGCTCGAGGTCAGTGACTCGGTCCTCTCGAAGCACCTCAGTCAGCTGGTCGAGCAGGGTCACGTCAGACTCCGCAAGCAAACGAGCAACGGACGCAAGCGCACCTGGGCGGCGCTCACGCGGAGCGGCAGGAAGGCGTTCTCCGACCATGTCGCGGCTCTCTTGAGCCTCGCCGGTCAATCTGCCCCGCAGACTGGTACCTCGTCGGGCTGATCGGACGGTCGTCGATCAATCGGCGAGGATCTCGGCGAGCTCCCGGAGCTCCGTCTGGTCTCTCGTGCTCAGCAAGAAGCCGGTCACCGGACTCTCTCGCCAGGCCTGCAGCCGATCGCGAATTCGCTCCTTCGGCCCAACGAGCGAAATCTCGTCGGCGAATTCGTCCGGAATCGCCGCGGCCGCGCCCGCTCGGTCACGCGCGAGGAAACGCTCCTGAACCTCGTACGACTCGGCTTCCCATCCCATACGAGCCATCAGCTCGCGATGGAAGTTCCTCTTGCGAGCCCCCATGCCGCCAACGTAGAACGCCAGGTGCTGCTTGATCGGCGCGAGTCCGGCTTCGAGATCGTCGGTGATCGTCACGGTCATCCCGTAGTAGATCTCGAACCCTGGTCGACGTGCGCTGATCGCGTCAGCGTAGACCTCCTGGCGAAACGGAGAATAGTAGAGAGGTAGCCAGCCGTCGCAAAGCTCGGCCGACAGAGCCACGTTCTTGGGGCCCTCGGCGCCGAGGAAGATCGGCAGGTCTCGCCGCAGAGGGTGGGTGATCGCCCGCAAGGGTTTTCCCAGTCCCCAGGCGCCTTCACCCTCGTAGGGCAATGGATAGTGCTCGCCAGAGTTGGTGAGCGGCTCTTCGCGACTCAGGATCTTCTTGATGATGCCGATGTATTCGCGACTCCGAGCCACGGGCTTTGCAAATGGCTGGCCGTACCAGCCTTCGACGACTTGGGGTCCGGAGACTCCGAGACCGAGGATGACCCGCCCGCCCGACAGATGGTCCAACGTGAGCGCATGCATGGCTGTCGAGGCTGGAGTTCGCGCCGAGATCTGGGCGATGCCGGTTCCCAGCCTGATCCGGGACGTGCGCGCACCGATCCAGGCGAGAGGGGTGAAGACGTCCGAGCCCCAGGTCTCAGCCGTGAACACCGCGTCGTAGCCGAGTCTCTCTGCCTCAACCGCCAGTTCGACGAATCCCTCCGTCGGTGCCGCTCCCCAGTAACCGAGCTGTAGTCCGAGCTTCAAATCGAATCTCCTCCCCTCGGCGCGGCGTTCCATGACCCTTCGGCCCTTCCCACCCCGCCGACAGTATTCAGAATCCGGAGTCGTGAGAATCTACACCGCGTCCATGCCGCGAGCCTGGAAAGGGCAGCGCTCGCACTCCAAGGAGGCGTACAGTTGCATAACGCAACCAAAGTGGATAGCGTGAAGGCCCACACCACAGGAGTGCCGCCATGCAAGATCAGTCTTCCAAGAGTCCCCATCCCTCGGCCTGTATCCTCTGCGAGCTCAACTGCGGCATCCAGATCGAGCTCGGTGGTGATAGTGGACGGCGCTTCACTCGGATCACCGGCGACCGCGAGCACCCCGCGTCAAAAGGCTACCTCTGCCAGAAGGCTGCTCGACTGGATCACTACCAGAACAGTCGCGATCGCATCCTCAATCCCATGCGCAGGCGCGCCGACGGCACCTTCGAAGAGGTCAGCTGGGAAACCGCAATCGCGGACGTCTCTCAGCGCCTCGTCGACATCCGCGAGCGACTCGGTGGAGACAAGATCTTCTACTTCGGCGGAGGCGGACAGGGCAACCATCTGGCCGGGGCCTACGCAGCCGCCACGCGCAAGGCGCTCGGAAGTCGCTTCCGGTCGAACGCACTCGCCCAGGAGAAGACCGGCGAGTTCTGGGTTCACCAACAGATGGTCGGCACTGGAGTCGCGAGAGGAGACTTCGAAACCTGCGAGGTGGGCATCTTCCTGGGCAAGAACCCCTGGCAATCCCACGGCATACCCAGGGCCCGCGTCACTCTTCGTGAGATGGCCAAAGACCCGAAACGCTGCCTGGTGGTCATCGACCCGGTCGTTACCGAGACGGCGGCCATGGCCGACATCCACCTGCGGCCTCGACCCGGTACCGATGCTTGGCTGCTGAGCGCACTGCTCGCGATCATGGCGCGCAACGACCTGATCGACCGTGCTTGGCTCGATGCTCATGCGCAAGGCCACCAGACCGTCCTCGAGATCCTGAGCGCGATCGAGCCTCGAGTCGCAGCGGATCGCTGCGGCGTGCCGCTAGACCAGATCGACGAGTTGGCTCGGAGGATCGCCGATGCCAGCTCGATGTCGCTCTTCGAAGATCTCGGAGTCCAGATGAACCGCGACTCGACTCTGGTCAGCTATCTGGGACGGCTGATCTGGATGTTGACCGGGAACTTCGCGAAAAGCGGCGCCCAGAACGTCAGCACCTCGCTCGTTCCCCTGTTCACGCCAAGTCGAAGCTCGGCACGCACTCCGGTCGGTGGCCACCGCATCATCGCTGGACTCACTCCCTGCAACACCATCGCCGAGGAGATCCTGAGCGACCACCCTGATCGCTACCGAGCCATGATCGTCGAGTCGGCGAACCCCGCACATTCCCTGGCCGACAGCCCGCGCTTCCGCGAAGCTCTCCGCGCGCTCGACTTCGTCGTCGTCATCGACATCGCGATGACCGAAACCGCGCGACTGGCCGACTACGTGCTGCCGACCACGACCCAGTACGAGAAGGCCGAAGCCACCTTCTTCAACTTCGAATTCCCGCACAACACGTTTCACCTTCGACACCCGATCCTGCCACCGCCGGATGGCCCCCTGCCGGAGCCTGAGATTCATTCGCGGCTGGTCGAGGAGATGGGGGCTCTTCCGACGGATGTCGTCGAAAAGCTGCGGGACGCTCTGCAAACCGGTGGTCGAATGGCCTTTGCGCTCGAGGCACAGAAGGTGCTCTCGTCGCGCCCGGACGTCGCGGCCGTCGCTCCGGTCGTGCTCTATCGCACGCTAGGCGAAAGTCTCGGTCAGGGTCTCGAGTCCGCGGCAGTGCTCTGGGGAGCAGCAAGT